>JAISQU010000008.1 GCA_031274005.1 Spirochaetales bacterium | reverse complement strand
CCGATTACCTGCATTTCGGTTTTGACGCGGTAACCCTGTTTACCTGGATCTCCGCGGCCATAGTCTGTTATTCGGCGGCCATCGCGATGCAGGGTTTTGTCGAGCAAAAAATAACCGCGGCGGAACGCCTTCTGTACTGCGTTGTAATCGTTACGGCAATCCGCAGCAGTTTTTCCCTGTCCCTGTTCGGCTGGGTCCTGTTCGGGCTTCTCTTTTTTGGGAGGCGGCTGCAGGCGAAAAGAAAGAAAAAACCGGCTTCCGCGGGATAATCTTGATTGGACTAAAGATACAGATAAAAACCGCAAAGGACCGGAGATCGCAGAGAAAGAATGAAAAAACAAATGGTAAAAAAGTCCGCGGAAGGATTAAACACCCACAAAAAAACCCGGAGGCCGGCCTCCGGGTTTCCGAACAACTCTAGTTAAGGGCTGCGTCCGGCCACAGCTTACCTTTCACCGCTGCGAGCCTCACCGCTCAGGGACGGGATTTTCAGAACCTGTCCGGGAACGATAAGCTCGGGATTCTCAGGCTGCGGGAACGAGGACTTATTCTCGTCATAAATGAATCTCCACTTGGTTGAGTCCCCGTAGACAAAATCAAAACCCGCGATTCTCCACAGGCAGTCACGCAGAGCCGGATTGAGCTTTACCACATACCGGGAAATCCTCTGTCCCGGCGTCGGCGTCGGTGCCGGGGCCGGAGCGGCGGTACCCGCTGCGGCCTCAAATTCTTTGAGCAGTTCAAGAACCTGCCGGGCGTCGGCAAGACTTTGGGCGTAATCCCTGGCGGTAAACTCGCCTTCCGCTTTTTTGTATAAGGCTGTGGCGGAGTTGTAAACATCCGGGTTACGGGTTTTCATATTGTAGCGGTCCGCAAGGCCGATACGAGCGCGCGCGGCGTTAAGGGCTGTGCGCGCTCTGTAGGCGGCGACCATCTCGTCTATGTAGTTTTTGGAGAGGGCGGCGTTCTCCTGGGCTTTCAGCGCGTAATCCCGGGCCGCGTCATAGTCTCCCGCCTCCAGCGCCTGTTCCGCCAGGCGGGTAAATTCGACGGATTTTTTGTAAAACTCGTTGTCCTGAAGCGACTGGGCAAAAACGCCGGCAGCGCACACCAGGGTCAAAAGAAAAACACCTGCGAACTTTTTCATTGAGCGCCCCCCTGTTCCTTCTGCAAAGCCGCCGCTTCGTCTTCAACAGCCTTAATATCGCTTTTGGCCTTGTCCAGCTGCTTGCGGGCTTCTTCACGTTTGACAACAGCGGCATCGTGAGCAACGAGGAACAAGCCCTCAGCATCAAGATACTTCGTTATAGCGGCGTCCCCCGAAGTAGAGGCAAGCCCTCCGGCTTCGGTATACGCGGCCTGAGCCTTGTCAAAATCCGCTTTAACCGAAACATCCGCCTTGACAGACTTCGCCTTTGCCAGAGCGGCGTCCGCCCGGTTTTTGGCTGTTGTCAAATCAACGGCCTCAGTCGCGGCCGGCGGCGTTGACCCGCAGGAAAACAGCAGCGCGATACTGAGCATAATCAAAAGGAATAAACATATTCTTCTCATAGTAGCCTCCATCATCTAATTTATCAAAAAAAACCGGCAAAGGAAAGGGTACGACATTTTTTTGGGTGCGCCATTTTTTTCCGTGCGCCCTCTCTTTAATTCGGAATTCGGGCGCGCGCCGGGAATTGCTTCGCAATTCCCGGCGTAAAAAACGCGGCTGCCGCCCCCTGGGTTTTTGCCTGTAAAACTTTTGTTCGCGGAATTTTACCCCAAAAAAACAAGCGCGCCCGCTACCTTACTGCCCCAGATACGCTTTTTTAATCCCCTCATCCTTCAGCAGGTCGCGGGATTCCCCGGAAATAACAACATGCCCGGTTTCAAGAACATAGGTTCTGTTCGAGGTGTACAGGGCAAGGTTCGCGTTCTGCTCGACAAGAAGAATCGTCACGCCCTGTTTATTGATTTCGCGTATAAGCTCAAAAATCATCAGAACGAGGTTGGGCGCCAGGCCCAGGGAAGGTTCATCAAGCAGCAGCAGTTCCGGGCCGCTCATCAACGCGCGGCCAATGGCAAGCATCTGCTGTTCCCCGCCGGAAAGGGTTCCGGCCGCCTGCGCGGTACGTTCCTTTAACCGCGGAAAAAGATCATAGACACGGCTGTATGCATCCGCAAGCCCGCCGGGATCCCTGCGCGCGTACGCGCCCAGCCTCAGGTTTTCCTCCACCGTCAGGCCGGGAAACACTTCACGCCCTTCGGGCGCAAGGCCTATGCCCCCGCTGATAATTTTATGGGTAGGCGAGTTCGTAATATCTTTGTCCCTATAGGTAATGCTGCCCGAGCGGGCAGCCACAAGGCCGCAGATACAGCTTAGGGTAGTTGTCTTTCCCGCGCCGTTACTGCCTATAAGCGATACGATCTCGCCCTGCTTGATTTCGAGGTCAACGCTTTTTAAGGCATGCACATTGTCGTAAAAAGCGTTCAGGCCGCTAATTTTCAACATTCTGTATGCCTCCCAGATACGCTTCTATGACCTTGGGGTCATTTGCCACTTCCTGCGGCAGCCCCTGGGAAATCAGCTTGCCGTAATCAAGAACATAAATCCTGTCGGAAATATTCATGACAACGCTCATGTCATGTTCTATCATCAGAATCGTGTAGCCCCGCCCGCGCAGGCCAAGAATGAATCTCAGCAGTTCCGCCGACTCCTGGGGGTTCATGCCCGCGGCCGGTTCATCCAGAAGAATCAGCTTCGCCCCCGTGGCAAGGGCGCGGGCTATTTCGAGTTTACGCTGCTCCCCGTACGGAAGATTGCTGGCGTAATCGTGAACACGGTGAGAAAGCCCCACATCATACAAAAGCCGCACGGCCCTGACCATGTTCTGCCTTTCGGCCCTGCGGTATTTCGGGGTTCTGAAAAGAGCGTCGAAAAAATTATACTTAATCGTTATGTGGCAGCCCACCAGCACATTCTCTATGACCCGTATATTGCGAAACAGGCGTATGTTCTGAAAAGTTCGGGAAATTCCCGCCTTGACTATGTCCTGGGGAATTTTGTTCTGAATGGGGTAACCGTCAAAAAGGATACCGCCGTGATCTATTTTATAAATGCCGGTAAGGATGTTGAACATAGTTGTCTTGCCCGCCCCGTTGGGGCCGATAAGGCTGACGATTTCGCCCTTGTTCACATACAGGCTTACATCATCTACAGCCTTCAGCCCCCCGAAACTTAAAGACACATTGTTGATTTCAAGAAGAGCCATGTTATTCCCCTTCCGGGAGGATGCCCTCCCGCATGAGGTCGCTCCTCACAGTTTTTGAAAAGCGTACAGGAACTCTCGGCTGCCAGCCCAGAAGCCCCTGGGGCCGGAAGCGCATCATGAGAACCAGTATAACCCCGTAGATGACAAAGCGGTAATCCATAAGAAAGCGGGACACCTCGGGAAAAACAATAAGCACCGCCGCCCCGAAAAACATCCCCCGCATCGTACCCAGACCCCCCAGAATCGCCATGCTGATAATCTGCGAGGAGACCTCGAAGGTAAAGGAGTTGGAGTCTATATAGCCCACCATGGGCGCGTAGAAAGCCCCCGCCAGTCCTGAAAAAAAAGCGGACAGCACAAAGGCCAGGGCCTTGTATTTTGTTGTGCGTATGCCCATCATCTGCGCGGCGATCTCATCTTCGCGTATGGACACAAACGCGCGGCCAATTTTGGAATTGACGATAAACCAGGAGGCGGCGGAAACAAGAACAACAAGGAATAAAACAAGATAATAAAAACCGCCGTTACGCAGGCTTAGGGTAATGCCAAAAAAATCCGGCGCGGGAATATTGCGTATACCCAGGGTTCCGTTTGTCACGCTGTCCCAGTTCATCAGAATCATGCGCACAATTTCACCAAAACCCAGAGTCACAATGGTAAGATACGAACCCCTCAGTCTAAAGGTGGGAAGCCCCAGAAGAAGGCCGCAGAAACCGGCCAGCACAGCGGCCAAGGGAATGGTAAGCCAGTAGTTCACCCCTCCCCTGAGAAGAAGCAGAGTCGCGGTATAGGCCCCGATGGCGTAGAAGGCGGCGTTCCCCATGGACAACTGCCCCGTGTAACCCGCCACAAGATTGAGGGCCAGGGACAGTATAATATAAATACCGATAACGGTAAAAATCCGCAGAATGTACTGGTTAAAACCCATAAGCGGCACGGCAAGAAAAAGGATAAAAGCCGCGGGAATAAGGATCATCCTGCGCTTCGAGAAAAAAAGCTCGACCCTGTACAAGCCGCCGGCTGTTTTCAAAGGTTCCTCTGTATTTTTTTCCATAGGCTATACCTTGACCACTTCTTTTTTGCCGAAAAGCCCGGCGGGCCGGAAAATAAGCACGGCAATCAATATAATGAACGCCGTAGCGTCCCTGTAGTTGGACCCGAAGAACAAGGCCGCGAGGCTTTCTATAACGCCCACAAGAAGGCCGCCGACCAGAGCTCCCGGCAGGCTGCCTATGCCGCCCAGCACCGAAGCGGCAAAAGCCTTGAGCCCTATCATAAAGCCCATGGAAGGGTACACGATCTGGTAATAACCGCCGACCATGCCGCCCGCAATAGCCGCGGAGGCCCCTCCCATAAGGAAGGTCAGCGTAATAATGTTATTGACGTTGATGCCCATAAGAGCCGCGGCTTTCTGATTTTGCGCCGTGGCCCTCATGGCAAGGCCGACTTTTGTTTTATTGACAACCATGAGAAGCAGCAAAAGGAGCGCCAGAGACACCGTAACCATGACAAGCTGGCGCGAACCTAGGCGTACGCCGCCCAGCTCCAGCGTCCCGAAGTTGAAAAAATCAGGAAAGGGCTTTCTCTGGCTTCCGAAAATGACCACCAGCATATTCTGAATAATGCTGGAAATACCCAGAGTCGTCACCAAGGCCGCGATACTGACGGACTTTTTTTTGCGCAGGGGCGCCAGGGCTGTCCTGTCTATGACAACGCCCAAGACCCCCGTAATAAGCATGGCCGCGATGATGGCGGGGACAGGCCCGAAATGCAGGCCCACCATAAAAAACGCCGCGTGCGCCCCGAAGGCGTACACCGAGCCGTGTGAAAAATTGATAAGCCGCAAAATGCCGAAAACCAGCGAATACCCTACAGCAACGAGGGCATACGCCAGTCCTAGGGCGAATCCGTTCAGTATCTGCTGGACAAAGTCGGCCATTCAGCGTACCGTTATTTCGTGTAAGGAACGAACTTGCCGCCCCTTATGATAACCTTGGTGAACTGTTTGGCGGCGTCGCCTATAGCGTCAAAAGTCGTCTGGCCGGTGATGCCCTTGTAGTTAATATTCTGCACGGCGTCGCGGACTTTTTCGCGGTCGAGGCTCCCCGTGTTCTTTATGGCCTGCAGAAGAATGCCGATGGAGTCATAGGCCTGGGCCGCGAGAGACGAAGGCTCCGCGCCCCAGCGTTTCTTGAACTCGTCCACAAACTTTTTTGTAGCCGGATCGCTGGATTCCGCGTAGAAGCTCACAGGCGCGAAAAGGCCCTCTACAGCCTGCCCGCCGAGCTGGATAATCTGCTGCGTGTATGCGTTGGAAACACCTATAAGCTGAACATTGGGGTCAACTTCCTTGTACTGTTTCGCGAAAGGCCCGTAGAGGCTGTACATGCCGACGCAGATAACCGCTTCAGCGCCCGCGGCCTTGAGTTTCGCTATGGCGGGGCCGTGGTCGTCGGAAGTTTCCAGCACGTCCTCATGAGCGACAAGCTGGAGTTTGCTGCTCGCTAAAACGAGTTTGTCGGCAAGGCCGCCGGCCGTGTTGCCCCAGTCTGTCTTAATCGCCACAACGCCGACCTTGGTGAGTTTAAGATCGTTTTCGATGATGTCGACCATAACCTTAAACTCTTCGGTAATCGCGGTATTATTGCGGAAAATGTATTTACCCATTTTCGAGTAATCCGGATGCGAGGCGCAGTTGGAAATTTCTATAACCTTGTTTTCTTCGTAGGTGGGAGCGGCCGTCATGCTGACGCCGGAAGAAAAATGCCCCAGAACGCCGATTATGCCCGGGTCGCTTACAATCTTCTGCGCGATGGACGCCGCTTCTTCGGCGGAGTTCTTGTCGTCATAATTGACGATCTCCACCTGTTTTCCCAAAACCCCGCCGGCGGCATTCCATTCTTCCGTCATGATCTGGGCGGCAATGAGAAAAGTCTGGCCGTATTCGGCGTTGTCGCCCGTCATGGGCACAGCGACGGCGATTTTAATTGTGTCGCTTTGGGCTTCGGATCCGCCGCCGGCAAACACAGGCAGCGCTGCGGCAAGAATAACCAGCGCAGCAATAAGAATTTTTTTCATAGTTCCTCCTTAATGATACCATAAAATTGTTTCTGTCATACAACTGTATAACATAGTTTGCAAAAACAATCACTATCTCTATCTCAGCAGTTCCCCTTCTTCTTTTTCATCGCCTCTTTAATGATTTCGGCGGCGTCCGTCCTCTCCCTGTTGATTTCATACTGGTAGAGTTTTGTACTCAGGTATTTCAGGCCCGTATCGTTGGCAAGGCATACGATTGTTTTACCGCGGGCCTCGCCCTGAAGGAGTTTTATGGCGGCGCGGACATTCGCTCCGGTTGAAAAGCCGCCGAAGATCGCCTCCACAGCGGCAAGCTCGCGGGTGGTCTGAGTACATTCCTCATCCGAAATAAGGACGGAGCCGTCGACGTTTTCTTCGTGAACAAGTTCGCGTTTCACGGCGTAACCGCCGCCCTGAATAACGTGAATAGGATTTTCGCAGGGAGTATGGCCGCCGTAGACCCCGCCTTTTTCCGGCTCCACAACAAAGCATTTGATGTTTCTGTTATGCGTTTTCAGACCCTGCGCGATTCCGGCGTACGTTCCGCCGGTACCGACAAAGTCGACAAAATAATCGATTTGGCCGTCCGTCTGCCGCCAGATTTCTTCGGCGGTGCTTTTTTCGTGCGCCTTGCTGTTATCGGGATTGTAGAACTGGTTCGCAAGGAAGGCGCCGTTTTTTTCGGCAAACTCTATCGCGGCCTCTTCCACTTTTTTCAGGTCGGCGCCCGTTACCGAGCCGCGCGGAGAGGTGGGAAGCTGGTCCACCAGCAAAAGCTCCGCGCCAAGGCCCTTCATCATCTGCATCCTTTCCAGCGAGTTGCCCTTGCTCATCGCGGCCACGAAGGGGTAGCCCTTTACCGCGCAGACAACCGCCAGGCCGTTGCCGGTGTTGCCCGAAGTTTCCTCCACAACAGTCTGTCCCGGTTTGAGCAGACCCTTTCTCTCCGCTTCTTCTATCATGTACAGCGCTATGCGGTCTTTCTTTGAAGCGCCGGGATTCATCATCTCCAGTTTGACGAGGATTCTTCCCTCGACGCCGTATTTTTTGCAGAGCCGGCTAATGTCCACCATCGGCGTATTACCAATACATTCCAATACACTCTTTCTAATATCTCCCATTTTTATTCCTCCCCGCGGCATATAAAATTCTCTGTCATAGGATAATTGTGCACGGTTTAGAAAATTTGTAAAGGCCAAACAATTCTTACTATTACACTATAAACTCTAAGTAATCCGGCTGAAAATCTTACCACGGACAGGCCCCGCATACCATAATCCCGAAACTTTAAATTGCCGGAAGCGGTCTTGAAAAATGGAGGAATATGCTTTTACTATATGTGCGTCGGTAAAAAATAGTAAATAAGGAAAGCACTATCATGAAAAAACAAGTTACAAGTCCCAAAGCGCCGAAGGCCATAGGCCCCTACTCCCAGGCTATCCGGGCGGGAGATTTTCTTTACGTTTCAGGACAGCTTCCCATCAACGCGGAGACGGGGAAAATGCCGGAGGATGTTTCCGCGCAGGCCCGTGCGTCTCTGGGCAACATTGGCTTCATTCTGGAAGAAGCGGGATATTCCCGCGACGACATAGTAAAAACCACCGTGTTTCTGGCCGATATGGGCGACTTCGAGGCGGTCAACAAGGAATACGCTGAATTTTTTCAGGGCTGCGTATTCCCCGCCCGCGCCGCCGTACAGGCCGCCCGGCTTCCCAAAGACGCGCGGGTAGAAATCGAAGCCGTCGCATACCGCGTACAATAAACCTAAACTTAACCCACAAATAAGCATGCGGAATATAAACCGCGAAGTCGAAAAAGGGAAGAAAAAGAAGGAAAAACCGTGGTATTTCCTGTTTTTATCTCAAATCTTACAAATTGAGCCGGTTCCAAAATGAAAACCGTAATCATTCGTGCGCATTTTTTGCGGCTTCGCCGCAAAAAACCGGGCTTTTCGGGGGTTCCGCCGCTGTCGCGGCCGCTTCGCGCCCCATCAATCCCATTGCGCCCCGCGGGCTTAAAAAAATGGTTTCATTTTGGAACTGGCTCAATTACCTGGATATAACAAGGTAAAACCCGGGCTTCCAGCAAAAACTTCTTCGACTTTTTCGACTTTGCGGTTAGAAATTCCTGAAATATGTAATCAATCATCGAGTTATGGGTCAAGAATAGTCCACGGGGCGTATCTTTTGGGCTGATTCCCCGCGTTTCACTTTCCCGCGGCGCGAGTATATTTCGGTTATGAGGGAGTCCCTTAAATCACTGTTCCCGGCTGCAGTATGCCGCCCTTGGGGATGATGATGATGCCGTCGCGGATATAGTAGCCGTCGTAGTCGCCGTCGCGGCGCGGGATGTCCTGAACACCGATGAGGCAGCCGTCGCCTATGCGGGAGTTTTTGTCTATAATGGCGTTGCGTACTTGCGTGTTGCGGCCTATACCTATGTCGGGCCGGCCCCGCTTGCGGTTTTCAATCTTGTCTTCCGGCGTTTCGTAGAAGTCCGCGCCCATGGTAATGACGCCCTCAAGGTTGGCCCCGGTTTCGATAATGCTGCGAATGCTAATGACAGAGCGCGTAATCATTGATTTGGTGATGATGCAGCCGTCGCCTGTCAGGACCTCTGAAAGGGTAGAGAAGTTAAACTTCGAGGGCGGCAGATTGTTGTCCGTGGTGTAGATGGGACGGTTTTCTTCGTAAAAATTAAAATCGGGATTTATGCGGGACAAATTCAGGTTTGTATCATAAAAACTTTTGATGGTTCCTATATCTTCCCAAAAACCGGTAAAAACGTAAACCTGCACTTTGTGCTTATCAAGGGCCGCTGGAATGATTTCCTTGCCGAAGTCGGCCATGGTGTTATCAAGCATCTTGTCCAGCACATTCGCGTTAAAAATATAGATGCCCATGGACGCCATATATTCCTTGCCGGCGTGCAGCTGCTCTTTGTCGGGGTGAAGTTCGGGAGAAATTTTCAGATTGTCTATATCTTCTTCCGGAGCGGGTTTTTCCGTAAACGTCTGGATACGGCCCGATTTGTCGGTCTGCAAAATTCCGAAGCCCGACGCGGCTTTGCGGTCTACGACAGTGGCCGCTATGGAAATTTCCGCGCCGCTTTTAATATGGTTGCGCAGAAAATCCGCCAGATCCATACGGTATAACTGATCGCCGGAGAGAATAATATAGTAGGTGGGATTCTGCTCCCGGAAGTGGATAAAATTTTTGCGTACAGCGTCGGCTGTTCCCTCATACCAGCTCTGGCTTTCGAAGGTCTGTTCCGCGGCCAGGATTTCTACAAAGCCCTTGGTAAAGGCGTCGAAGGCGTACAGATTGGCTATATGCATGTGCAATGAGGCGGAGTTGAACTGGGTAAGAATATAGATCTGCTTGAAACCGGCGTTGATTGAATTGGACAAAGGAATATCCACAATCCTGTATTTTGCGCCAAAGGGTACGGCGGGTTTTGCCCGGTCTCTTGTCAGTGGATACAGTCGTGATCCCTTGCCACCGCCAAGGACAATCGTCAGAACATTATTTGATGCATGTTTCATGACTTTATGCCCCCCATATCATTCTAAAACAATTCGTCCTCACGGTCAAGGATAAAATTCATTTTCTTTATTTTTTGTGTTATAATAAGCGTTTTATGTTATAATAATCAACATTATGGAAGCGAAAATTGAAAAGATACTGCTTTCTCTGGAAACCGACCGGGCTTTTATGGACAATGTTACCCGCTGGGAAAAAATTCCCGCGCGGGAGGGGGAGTTTGCTCCCTTTCCGGAAGGTCTGCACCCCCGCCTGGCGGCGGCGCTCAATGCACGGGGCATAGACAAACTCTACATTCACCAGGCGCGGGCTTTCGTGACCGCCAGGGAAGCTCAGAGCTTTGTGGTTGTAACCCCCACAGCCTCGGGGAAAAGCCTGTGCTACAATCTTCCCGTGCTGCAAAGTATTCTGGAAGAGCCGGCGAGGCGGGCTTTGTATATCTTCCCCACCAAGGCCCTGTCGCAGGACCAGCAGGCCGACTTAAACGACGCCGCTGTTTCCGGCGAACTGGGCGTTAAAATAGCAACCTATGACGGGGACACGCCCAATTCCGTGCGGGCCTCGGCGCGCGAAACCGGGCAAATCATTATCTCGAACCCCGACATGCTGCACTCGGGTATTCTGCCGAATCATCCCAAGTGGATAAAGTTCCTTAAAACCCTTTCGTGGGTTGTCATTGACGAGGTTCACTCCTACAGGGGAGTTTTCGGCTCGCACCTTGCGAACCTCCTGCGCCGCCTGAAGCGTATCGCGGCTTTTTACGGCTCGCGGCCGGTGTTCATCTTTTGTTCTGCCACCATCGCGAACCCCGCCGAATTGGCTCAGAGGATTTTAGGCGACGAGAAGGTCCGGCTGATAGCCGAAAACGGGGCGCCCTCCGGCGAAAAACATCTTGTTTTGTATAATCCGCCCCTTGTGGACAGGGTGCAGGGTATACGCCGCGGCGTGGTACTCGAATCGCAGAGAATAGCGCTGCGCCTTCTCTGCGAGGGCGTCAAGACCATAGTGTTTTCGCGTTCGCGGATTCAGACCGAGCTGATTGGCTCCTACATAACGGCGAAGCTGGCGAACCTTTACAACGACAATTCCCGCATCCGTGTGGAATCCTACAGGGGCGGCTATCTTCCGAATGAGCGCCGCGAAATTGAGGCGGGCCTGCGTTCGGGCGCGATTCAGGGAGTGGTCTCGACCAACGCCCTGGAACTCGGCATAGATATAGGCGGTCTTGACGCGGCGGTTCTGGCGGGCTTTCCCGGCTCCATTTCCTCATCCTGGCAGCAGGCGGGCAGGGCCGGGCGGCGGCAGGGCG
The DNA here is from genome assembly GCA_031274005.1 of Spirochaetales bacterium. GTDB lineage: Bacteria > Spirochaetota > Spirochaetia > DTKZ01 > DTKZ01 > JAISAF01. The sequence continues at coordinate 8,886 of JAISQU010000008.1, read as the reverse complement.
TGTCGCTCGCGGTGATGATTGCCTCCTCCTCGCCGCTTGATCAGTTCATGGTCAAACACCCCGATTATTTTTTTGGCCGGCCGCCGGAGTCCGGCTTTATCGACCCGGACAACCCGTATATTCTGAGCGATCACATGAGGTGCGCTGTTTTTGAACTGCCCTTCGGGGAGGATGAGGCTTTCGGCGAAGACCCGCTTTCGGTTCTGGAATTTCTGGAGGAGGGGGGCACGGTGCGCAAGGCCGGCGGCGCGTATCACTGGGCCGACCGTTCCTACCCCGCGGAGGGAGTCTCGCTCAGGTCGGCCTCTTCGCAGAACATCGTCATCATAGACATAACAAAGGGCCGTAACGCGGTTATAGGCGAAATGGACAGGCCCTCCGCAAAGGAAATGCTTTTTCCCAACGCCGTGTATCTGCACAGAGGCCGGCAGTTCATGGTGAAGGATTTGAACCTTGAGGAGAAGCGCGCCGAGGTGGAAGAAGCGAAGGTTAACTACTACACCGACGGTATTGTCAAGCGCGACATCAAGGTTTTGACCCGGGACAGCCGCGTGGAAGACTCTGAGTGCGTCTATGTGCTTGGCGATATTCTTGTACGCTCACAGGTGACGAAGTTCAAGAAAATCCGCTACCACAGTCACGAGAACATAGGCTACGGGGAGATCATGCTGCCTGAAGAAGAAATGCATACCCGCTCTCTGATTCTGGTCTTTGAAAAAACCCTCAGGGCGGGGGAGCTTTTTACCCTCAGAACGGAGGAGGAAAAGGCCCAGATTATCTGCGCTCTGGGCTGCCTGTACAGGAGAATCGCTCCGGTTTTTCTTCTCTGTGACCCGCGGGACATAGGCGTTTCCGAACGGCTCCGGGACCCTCACTTTGAGGCCCCGGCCATATACATTTTTGATCAGTATCCCGGCGGAACGGGCCTGGCGGACAAATTCCTTGAAAAAATCAAAGACATTCGCGGGGCCGCGGCGCAGCTGCTTCTGGACTGCCCCTGCGAAGAAGGCTGCCCTTCGTGCATAGGCCCCCGGGATAAAACCGTGGAAATTACGGGGAACCCGAAAAAGGCGATAACGGCTTTTGTTCGGGAACTGGAATAAGAATATGGCTTCGTTAAAAGACAGGCTCGAGGCCCTGCGCCGGGATGTACGCAAAGAGCCGCAGTATTCGGGCCCGCCCGGTAGTTCCGCAGGAGGCGGGGAAAGCGTGCGCGGCGCGCCGGAGCCTTCGGGCTGGGAGAGGGAAGGGGACTTTGTTTTCCGGCGGGAACAGACCTTCCGCCTGCGGGAAGAAACTCTGGGCCGCATCCGCTGCGCGGCGGATTTTTTTCTTGACCGCGCGGAACCGAAAACACTGCTCTGGTACGATACGGAAACAACCGGGCTTTCCGGCGGGGCGGGGACTCATGTGTTTTTATACGGAGGCGCCAGGATAGAGGGCGGAGAGGCGCGGCTTACGCAGATTTTTCTTGCCGACTTTCCCGGCGAAAAGGCGTTTTTATCCGCTGTTACGCGAAATTTTGCCGGTTCAGGTTGTATGCTGTCCTACAACGGCCGGGCGTTTGACGCGCCTCTCCTGAAAAACCGTTTTATCGTGAGCCGCATGTCCTGCCGCCTGCCCCCGCAGTTTGATCTTTTGTTCGTTTCGCGCCGCCTGTGGAAGGGCATCCTGCCTGACTGCAGCCTTGGTTCGGTTGAACGGCATATTCTGGGGAAGAACCGCGAGAATGATATTCCCGGCATGCTTATCCCCCAGGTCTACTTTGATTACCTCGCGGGCGGCGGCAGCGCCGGTATGCAGAGGGTAGCCTCTCATCACCGGGACGACATTTTATCGCTGATAGGGCTTTTTGCGCGCTTTGGCGAAATCATACGCAGCCCTTCGGCCTTTCTGTCCGGGAAAAAACTTCACGCCGCGGCCTTGGGTCTTATGCTGGAAAACCGCAGGCCCGGCGCGGGTATTTCCATTCTGCGCGAGGCGGCCCGCGGGGGCGATATGCGCGCTCTTGTATGGATCTCGCGCCGCTATAAAAGGGCGGGAGATTTTTCCGCCGCCGAAAAGCTGTGGACAGCCCTCGCGGAGAAAAACGCCTTTGCCGCACTGGAACTTGCCAAATACTTTGAACACCGCCGTGGCGACTACGAAGGGGCTTTGCGTCTTACGGAAAGACTTTTGTCACAGGCGAGCGCGGCCCGCGCCGATTTAAGCGCCCTGAAAAAACGGCGGGAAAGGCTGATACGAAAGCTATCCGGAAATTAAAACTCCGGCTGCACAGATAAATCGCAGAGCCGTTTTCGGCGCACATGTATAAGAGCCTGTTTAATATCTTGCCCCCCCCTGGGCGCGCAAGGGATTGAAGCGGAAATCCTTTTGGCGTAGCCAAAAGATTGGAGCGAAAAGCCCGGTTTGCGGCGTTTTACGCCGCAAATGCGCCCAAATTCCGAATTATAAGGAGATTTTAAACAGGCTCTAAGATAACCGGAAAAAAGTAAGTGCTGCTGCCCTGCCATAGTAGCTGGGTGCACCCATAGCAGCTTTGCGAGCTTTACCCGCGGGCGTGTTTCATGCTATACTCATGTTATTCCAAAATCAGGCGCGAACGCAAGGAGGAAATTGTAGATGAGTCTGAACTTTACCACCAGGGTTTTTAAAAAAGAAGAAATCAAACTGGCGGATACGACCGAATATATAGTCCGGGGAGGACGGAATCTTTTTCCGCTTTTACCCAAAGCCTTTGCCGGAGTGGGGCAAATCGGCGTCATAGGCTGGGGGTCGCAGGGGCCGGCGCAGGCTCAGAACCTGAGGGACTCCCTTGAGGGAACCGGCGTAAAGGTCGTCGTGGGGCTGCGCAAAGACTCGGGCTCCTGGAAAAAGGCTGAAGCCGCGGGTTTTTCCGAAAAAGCAGATACGCTTGGCGAGATGATGGGTGTTGTCGCCAAGTCCGATATTGTTATTCTTCTTATTGCCGATGCGGCCCAGGCGGAGCTTTACAAAGACATTTTCAAAAAAATGAAAAAGGGCGCGACTCTCGGCCTGTCGCACGGCTTTCTTCTGGGGTACATGAAAACCGCGGGCGATAAATTCCCGTCTACGATTAACGTCATCGGCGTTTGCCCAAAAGGTATGGGCCCTTCGGTGCGCAGGCTCTACGAACAGGGTAAAGACACTAACGGCGCGGGCATCAACACCAGCTTCGCGGTGGAGCAGGTTGCCGCCGGCGCCGACAAGGCTCAAGTTACCGATTACGCCATCGCGTGGTCCATAGCCATAGGCGGCCCTTTTACCTTTATGACAACCCTTGAGCAGGAATACCGCTCCGACATCTTCGGCGAGCGCGGCATACTGCTGGGAGCGGTTCATGGCATAGTCGAGGCGCTGTTCCGCCGTTACACCTTCTACGGCATGGATCCCAAACAGGCTTACAGGGAAACCGTTGAATCCATCACCGGCCCCATTTCAAAAACCATTTCCAAAAAGGGCATCCTCGCCGTGTACGACTGCCTGGACAGCGTCGGGAAATCCATTTTCGAGCGGGCCTACTCGGCGGCGTACACTCCCGCGAAAGATATTCTTGCCGAAATCTACGACGAGGTTTCCTCATGCAACGAAATCAAATCCGTTGTCATGGCGGGCAAGCGCTTCAAAGAATTCCCCATGGGAATCATAGACGATACTTTTATGTGGCGGACGGGCAAGGAGGTGCGCGCCGCCCGTATCGAAGATCAGATTCCCCTCAGCGCTTTTACAGCCGGCGTTTATATAGCCGTTATGATGGCCCAAATTGATCTTTTAAAAGAAAAAGGTCACGCGTATTCGGAAATCGTCAACGAGTCTGTCATCGAGGCTGTGGATTCCCTTAACCCCTACATGCACTACCGCGGAGTCTCCTATATGGTGGACAACTGTTCCACCACCGCGAGGCTGGGCGCGCGCAAATGGGCGCCGCGCTTTGATTACATCCTGACCCAAAAGGCCTTTGTAGATATTGACGACGGAAAACCCGCGGACAAAAAAATCATCTCGGCCTTCAAAAAGAATGCTGTGCACAAACCCCTGGCTGTCCTGTCAAAGTACCGGCCCACGGTAGACATCTCGGTCCAGGGATAGTTTTTTTTCAAAAAAGGGAGCCGGTTCCAAAATGGAAACCGTAATCATTCGTGCGCATTTTTTGCGGCTTCACCGCAAAAAACCGGGCTTTTCGGGGGTTCCGCCGCTGGCGCGGCCGCTTCGCGCCCCTACAATCCCTTGCGCCCCACGGGCTTCAAAAAATGGTTTCATTTTGGAACCGGCTCAAGGATATGATAATTTTTTTGGACGTGTCCGGAAACTAAAGTTTCCGGACAATTTTATTCTTTAATCTACAGGAGTCTCAGGATGCCCCCGGAAATTGTATCTGATGGCGGGAGTGTGGGCGGCCGCGGCCGCGTTTTTTTGTATATGGCTATGTGTATTTCGGCCCTGGCGCTTTTCGGCTGCGCAGGAGCGGATGGGGGAGCGCGGCTTTCCTACAGCATTTTTTTTCCCCCCGGCCACGCGCAAACCCGCGCCGCCGCGCAATGGGCAGCGGAGATTGAAGCCCGCACTCAGGGAAAAATAAAAATCGTGCTGTTTCCCGGCGAAACCCTCACAAAGTCTACGCGGGTGTATGACGGCGTTGTGAACGGCGTTTCCGATTTGGGGATGAGCGCCTTTGCCTACACGCGGGGCCGTTTTCCCCTGCTGGAAGGTCTTGATCTGCCCCTGGGCTATCCCGACGGCAAAATCGCAACAAAAGCGGCAAACGCCATTTTCCATAAATATAATCCGCCCGAGGTTAAGGATGTGCGGATTATGTACCTTCACGCCCACGGGCCCGGTGTTCTGGCCGCCAGAAAAGAGATAAAATCCCTGACGGACATGAAAGGCATCAAGGTGCGCGGTACGGGTCTCTCCGCGAAAATCGTGTCGAGCCTGGGAGCCGTTCCCGTGTCCATGGGGCAGGGCGAAACCTACGAAGCCCTGCAGCGCGGCGTTGTGGAGGCGACGCTGTGCCCCATAGAAACCCTGAAAGGCTGGCGGCAGGCTGAGGTTGTAAACTATGTTCTGACGACCGCGGCCACAGGCTATACGACGACCATGTACTCCATCATGAATAAAGACAGGTGGAACAGCCTGCCGGACTCCATAAAAGATATTTTTAACCAGGTAAACGAAATGTGGATAGAAAAGCAGGGCCAGGCATGGGATTCGGCGGACGAGGAGGCAAAAGTCCTGCTGAAAGAAATGGGCAAACCAAACACGCGCCTTGCCCCCGGTGAGGAAGAAATTTTCGTGAAGGCCGTTGATCCCATGCTGGAAGACTGGGCGGCGTCGCTGGAAGAGCGTGGACTGCCGGGCAAGTCTGTTCTGGCCGATCTTCGCGCTCTGGTAAAGGAAGGTTAACCATGAACGCACATACGCACAGCGCGGCCCGGTCCGAAGGTTTTTTCAACCTTGTCCGCGCGGTCATTCTGTTTTTCGCTTTTGTTTCCGGCGCGGCCATATTCGTTATGATAGGGGTAACCGTACTGGATATTTTTCTGCGGTTTTTCCGCTCGGGTATTACCGGCGCGTACGACATTGTCTGCCTCGCGGGCGCCGTTGCGGTTGCCTGCGCCCTGCCCTATGTGACGGCCGTCAAGGGCCATATCGCCATTGAGTTTTTCTACCAGAAGGCGGGCAGAACCGGGCGCAGGATTCTCGATTCCCTGTTTCGGCTGATGCTTTTGACGCTTTTCGCTTTTCTCGCGTACAGGAATATAGGCTACGGACTATATCTTTTGTCCACGGGGCAGGTCATGCTTACCTTGAGGGTCCCCATCTTCTGGCTGCCCTTCCTTCTAAGCCTCATCTTCGCGCTGCTCCTTATTGTAACTTTTTACCACCTGATTCACCCCGGGAAAGGAATGATAAAACCATGAGCCCTGTACTGTTCGGTTTTGTTGGTATTTTTTTGCTGTTTCTGCTCCTTCTGACGAGTATGCCTGTGGCTTTTGCCATGCTGACCGCGGGGGTTGCGGGTTTCGCCCTTATCGTAAGTCCCTATGCGGCCCTGAGTATGGCGACAATGGATATTCTTGACAGCATACTGTCGTATAATCTGACGGTTATTCCCCTTTTTGTGCTGATGGGGCAGACCGCCTTCCACGCCGGCATCAGTACGGGGCTTTTCCGCGCGGCCTACGCCTGGATGGGCCACCTGCCCGGCGGGCTTGCCATGGCGACAATAGGGGCCTGCGCGGGTTTCGGCGCGATAAGCGGTTCAGGCCCCGCCACGGCCGCGACCATGGCCGCGGTGGCTATGCCGGAAATGCGGCGCTATAATTATTCGGAGTCCCTCGCGGGAGGGGCCGTCGCTGCGGGCGGCAGCCTGGGAATGCTGATTCCGCCCAGCGTTGTGTTTATCGTCTACGCGCTTTTAACCGAGCAGTCCATAGGCGAGCTGTTTCTCGCGGGAATTGCGCCGGGCCTTCTCATTACTATCCTTTTTTGTATTTCCATCGCGATTCGCTGCGGCCGGAATCCCGTTCTTGGGCCTCCGGGTCCCCGTGCGTCATGGAAGGAAAGATTTTACGCCCTGAGCGGAATCATTGAAACGCTTATCCTGTTTGCGGCCGTTATGGGAGGAATGTTTCTGGGGCTTTTTACGGCAATAGAGGCCGCGGCGGCGGGCGCGGCGGGCAGTCTTATCATCGCGCTGATTAAGCGGAGTTTATCAAAAGCGGTTCTGAAAAAAATCGTACAGGAAACGGTACGCACATCCTGTATGGTGTTGTTTATTGTTACAGCCGCGGGGGTTTTCGGACGCTTTCTTGCCGTTTCGCAGATACCCTTTGTCGTGGCGTCCTGGTTTTCGGCCCTGCCCTTACCGGGATTCCTGATCATGCTTTTGATCATTCTGTTTTTTCTTGTAGCGGGCTGCTTTATTGACGCCCTGGCTCTGGTTCTTTTGACTGTTCCCATATTCTTTCCGGTTGTGCGCAGACTTGGTTATGATCCGGTCTGGTTTGGCGTTATGATTGTGGTTGTAACACAGATGAGCGTTATTACCCCGCCTGTGGGCGTCAACGTGTATGTGGTAAGCGGCATAGAGCGGGATATTCCGCTGCAGGCCATCTTCCGGGGCGCCATGCCGTTTTTATTCATGCTGGTTATTGCCGCGGGAGTTCTGATGGTTTTCCCGCAGTTGTGTCTTTTCCTGCCCTACGCGGGCAGGTAGAAGGAGGAACTCAGTGCCCTACCATAACATTTTCAAAAAAATCGTATTCGCCGCGGATTTTTCCGGCGCTTCGCAGAAAGCCTTCCGGTACGCGCTGAACATATGCGCGGGAAACCCCGGCTGCGAGCTTGTTATCCTTCACGTTGTACCCGAACCGGACGCCCAGTTCTGGAAGACCTACATCTACGAAGTGGATAAAATTGACGAAAAAGCCAAAACCGACATTGACGAGAAAGTCCGCGCGTCCTACCTCGCGCAGATTCCCCCTGGGATTTGCTATAGCATAAAAATGGTTGTGGGAAACATAGCGAACGCCATCCTCGAAACGGCGAAGGAAGAAGAAGCGGGCCTTATTGTTTTGGGCAGGCAGGGTTCCAGCGTTCTGCAAAGCCACTTTCTGGGCAACATCACAGAGCGCGTCGCCCGTAAAGCGCTCTGCCCTGTGATGATTATTCCGGGGGAGACGGAACGTGAGCAGCGCCTTGTTTAGACTCACCATACAGGTATAAAAACCGCGAAATGGAAAATTAGCTATCCTGTCTATAAATTTGCTCCTATTGTTTTAAAAATATAAATATGTTTCAATTATGTTTACCTTGAATAGTGGATCATAGCGGCGGGCTTAGTATAGACAGGTCCGAGTCAGGGATATTAGGTATGCTAAGGAGAAAATATACATCCATGAATGAAAATAATGATCGGGTCAACGCGGTAGTGCGGGCGATGACGCTGCTGGAAATACTCAGCAAGGAAGAATACCTCGGCATTACGGAAATTGCAAAGCGGAGCAAGATACACAAGAGTACGGTTTTTCGCTTCCTCAATACCTTTGCCCAGCTTGGGTATGTGTACAGGGACTCAAACGGCGATAAATACGGCCTGTCGCTCAAGCTGAATGCCCTGGTGGGGATACGTTCCGGTTCGGGGGATATCCTGAAATTTGCCGCCGCGCCCCTTGACCGGATTGCCCAGGAGACCGGGGAAACCGTCCATTTGGCGATTTTGGAGAAAGGCGCCCTGGTGTACCTCCGAAAAATCGAATCCACCCGCTCTTTACGGGTGGTTACTATGGGTTCCACAGTCGGAGGCAGTGTTCCCATGTATTGTACCGGCCTGGGAAAGGCAATACTGGCCTGGCTGCCCCTGCATGAACAGGAAAAATACATAGCCCATCAGGTGTTTGAAAAATTTACCGAGACCACCATCACCGACGGCCCTTCGTTATTAAAGGAATTGGCCCTTATCAGAGAGCGGGGCTATGCTTTTGACCGGCAGGAACATGAGGAGGGGGTGGTCTGCGTGGCCGCCCCGATTTTCACATCAGGGCAATTGCCTATCGCCGCCATAAGCACGGCGGGACCCTCCGTCCGGATGAAAGAGGATACCCTGAATCAGTATGCGGCGATCATACTGGCGGCCGCAAGGGAAATTTCGGAAAAATTGGGATATATAGGAGCCTGTTGCGCTTAAGAACCTGTTCAAAATCTCCTTATAATTCGGAATTTGGGCGCATTTGCGGCGTAAAACGCCGCAAACCGGGCCAGGAAATCGCACGGCGAAGCCATGTGCTTGCAAAATAGGGCAAAACGGCCCGGCGTATACGAAAACCCTGCCGTTATATTCCGGCAACCTGCCTTTAGGCAGGT
>JAISQU010000249.1 GCA_031274005.1 Spirochaetales bacterium | reverse complement strand
CCGTCCGCCTCTGGCTCTCGCGGCAAAGCGAAAAACCCGACCCGAGGAGCCTCACCGAAGAGGCTCTGTCGGCCTGCATGGATAATCCGGATATTCCCGACCCCGACCTTATTATACGCAGCGCGGGAGAAACACGCATCAGTAATTTTTTCGTGTGGGAAAGCGCATATGCCGAGTATTACTCCTGCGCGAAGCTGTGGCCCGACTGGGACAGTGAAGATCTCCGCGACGCCCTGCGTGAGTATCAAAACAGGGTGCGTAAATATGGTGGTACAGTGTGACAAATGTTCAAAACAGGATTTTGCTTTTCATTATTGCCCTTCCCGCTCTTGCGCTTATTATACTGTTTCTGCCTTACGGGCATTACGCGGCCATCAACGGCCTTGCCATTCTGGTTATCGGCATAGGCGCAATGGAAACCGGCGGAATCTTCAGCCGCCGCGGAGCCTCTGTTTCCCTGCGGGCGTGTTTTATACTCGGCGCAGCGCCCGCGGCGATTACCTATGCGGGTTATCTGTATGAAGCGCCCGGCCTCTCCCCTGTTTTTTTCTTTATCGCCGCGGCGCTCATTCTTTTGGCTCGGGAGATTTTTCATCACAGGGAAGAAGACTTTCAGCAGGTTCTTCCGCGGCTTGGGGCGTATTTTTTTATTCTGCTGTATCCCGGCCTTTTCGGCGTGTACGTTGTACGCCTGACTGAACTGCCCAACGCTGAGGCCGTTTTTACGCTCTTTGTCGCGGCCACATACCTGAATGATTCCTGCGCCTGGCTTACGGGAGTCCTGTGGGGAAAACACACGCGGAATATCCTTGTCGTAAGTCCCAATAAAAGCCTTGTGGGTTTCGCGGGCGGTTTTTTCGCCAGCATTATTGTTGTTGCCGGCTGCTCCCTGATATGGCCGCGGTTTTTCCCCCTTAGCCTGCCGCGGGCGGCCGTTCTGGGCGCAGCTTTGGGCCTGACCACGATTTTCGGAGATCTCGCGGAATCTTCCCTGAAAAGATCCGCGGGCGTCAAGGATTCCGGCGCCCTGATTCCGGGGCGGGGAGGGCTTCTTGATTCAATAGATTCGCCCCTGTTCAACGCGCCGGTTTTCTTTTATCTTTTCAGCGTTTTAACCGGAGGGCCAGTTTTCTGAAAAAGCTCATTATTCTCGGCGCAACAGGCTCCATAGGAAAAAGCGCGCTGGACATAGTCCGTTCGTACCCCGGCCTGTTTCAGGCGGCGGCTCTTTCCTGCCATTCCCGGGGTGAGGAGCTTCGCTCTCTGGGGCGGGAGTTCGGCGTACAGGCTCTTGCGCTTTCGGGCGCGGCGCACGCGGCCGACGGCATACGCTACACGGGTGAGGCCGGCCTTCTGCGCATGATAGAAGAAACAGAGGCTGACTGTGTGGTCAACGGCATATCGGGCGCGGCGGGATTTCTGCCTTCGGTCAGGGCCATTGAATCGGGCAAGACCCTCGCGCTCGCGAATAAGGAAACCCTTGTCATGGCGGGAACTCTTGTCAAAGAACTTGCCCTGAAGCACAAAACAGCCGTCATTCCCGTTGATTCCGAACACTCCGCGGTTTTTCACCTGACGCGGGCCTTTGGCGCGGCCGCGGTGAAATCGGTTATTTTGACAGCCTCCGGCGGTCCGTTCCGCGACGCGCCGCAGGAGAGCCTTGCTCATGTAAGGCCCGCCGAGGCTCTGCGGCATCCCACATGGAATATGGGAAAAAAAATTACGATTGATTCGGCGTCCCTCGCCAACAAGGGGCTTGAGGTCATAGAGGCCCATCATCTTTTTGATCTTCCTGCGGAAAAAATAACCGTACTGATTCATCCGCAAAGTTATGTCCATTCGCTCATTGAAACCCACGACGGCATGCAGTACGCCCAGATAGGAAAGCCCGACATGCGGGCGCCCATTCTCAGCGCGCTCACATGGCCGGATCCCTGCGGCCTGCAGCGGGAGCCCTCCGCGGCAGCCTGGACGCCGGGGCGCTTCAGCCTTGAGGGCATGAGCTTGAGTTTTTCACAGCCCGACACAAAAAAGTTTCCCATGCTGAGGCTGGCGTATGAGTGCCTCAGGCAGGCGGGCGCGTGGCCGCTTGTCTACAACGCAGCGAACGAAATAGCGGTGGAAGAGTTTCTCCGCGGGAGCCTTTCCTTTACGGGCATACCGGAACTTGTTTCGCGCACTCTGGAGGCAAAACCCTGGCCTGTTTTTACAGGAATCGAAGAGGTTTTGCGGCTCGACTCAGAGGCCCGCCTGACGGCAAAGGGGTTTTGTTCATGATATCTGTTATTGTAAAAATTGTTTTTGGTCTTGCCGGTTTGGGCGTCATGGTTTTTGTCCATGAGCTCGGGCATTTCATAGCCGCAAAGCTCATGGGAATAGAAGTAGAAGCCTTTTCCATAGGCTGGGGGAAAAAAATCTTTTCTTTCCGGCGGAAGGAGACCGAATATTGCCTGTCGGTTCTTCCCCTGGGCGGCTACTGCAAAATGAAGGGCGACGAAGCGATGAAAGAGGCGTGGGAAAACAAGGCGCAGAAAATTATGGCGGAAAAAGGCTCTTTCTACGGAGTTTCCCCCTGGCGCAGAATCGTTGTCGCCGCGGCGGGACCGTGCATGAATTTCCTTTTTGCGATACTCGCTTTCAGCCTTGTATGGTTTATAGGTTTTTCCTACAATACTTTCAGTAACAGAATCGTTCTTGAAACGGAAGCAGGCAGATCCCCGGCCGCGGAAGCCGGCCTTGCCACGGGCGATTATATTACGGCCATTGATTCTCGGCCCATACTTACCTACCGCGACCTGCAGGACGCCGTGTCCCGCAAACCGGAAGAAACTCTGAAAATCGAGTACACCAGAGGCGGGCAAAAACACACGGCCTCCATTACGCCGGCCCTCAACACGGAAACGGGCGCGGGCAGAATAGGAGTGTACGCGTGGGTAGAACCGGTAATCGAGGCCGTGCGTAAAGATTCCGCGGCTTTTATCGCGGGTCTCAGGGAAGGCGACCGCATTCTGAGCGTGAACGGCGAAGAGGTTCCCCATACGTGGTTTTTCTATCGTATTCTCCAAAACTCCCCTGCCCTGCCCCTCGACCTTGTCTGCGACCGCAACGGCCAAAACTTTCAGACCCGCCTTATTCCCCGCCGGAGCGGAGAAGGCCAACCGGACACGGGCCTTACCTTTCAGAGAGTGCGCCATTTCTCACAAAAACTTGGCCCTTTCGGGGCGCTGCGCGAAGGGATTTCCGAGACTTTCGATACGCTGGGAATGACGGTAAAAAGCCTGAAGCTCCTTTTTCGGGGTATTGATCTGTCGCAGGCCGTTTCGGGGCCTCTGCGCATTACCTATTTTGTGGGAGAAGTGGCGACCCAGGGGTTCAGCAGAGATTTTTCTACCGGCGTTACCTCTATCCTGAATTTTCTCGGCTTTTTAAGCGTCGCGCTGTTTTTTATGAATCTTCTTCCCATTCCCGCTCTTGACGGCGGCCTGATACTTCTGTTTCTCGTTGAGGGCCTGCGGGGCAGAGCTCTTGCTCCGCGCTTTATTTACCATTACCAGTTTGTTGGTATTTTCTTTATCCTGCTTCTTGTTATACTCTCTACCATGAGTGATGTATTTTATTTCTTCGGCAAGTGAGGAATCCTGAAAAGAAATATGAACAGGACTCTTATAAAGCAAACTCTTATATGCCTGCTGGCCTTTGGGGTGTCCTTTCCGGCGCTCGCCCTGCAGATTCCCGATTCGGGTCACATAGGCCCTGTTTTATCCCTTGCCTGGGACAGCCGGTCCGGGTATCTTTTTTCCGCCGGGCAGGATGGCTCTGTGCGGGTATGGCAAACATCCCCCTTCCGGTTGGTGCGCAAGATTCAGGTCTCCGAACTCCCCCTGCGAAAAATTGTTACGAGTCCCGACGGCAAAGATATCGCGCTTGTACAGTCCGACGGCGTTTCCAGCCACAGCCTGAAAGTCATCGCATGGGAAACAGGAAAGGAAAAATTTTCGCAAAACCTTCCTGAGATTCCTCTTGTGCTGGAGTTTTCCCCAAAGGGGACCTTTCTGGTTGTCAGCAAGGCCGACTGGAAAAGCCTCACCTTCTATAACGCGCAGACAGGCAGAACGCTTTCCTATCTGCGGGACGGATTCGGAATTGTATCGTTTCTGGCACTGTCCGCCGGCGAAAATACCCTTCTGACATATATCCCCTCCTCAGGCAACTTTACCTACTGGGAACTCAGGACAGGCAAACAGAAAGAGCTTGTTCAGTCTTCCGCGGGTCTGACAAATCTGCGCCTGTATAATCCGCGTTATGTTCTCGCGTCCCGCGGACAGGATATCGTCGCGGTCAATATGGTTTCAGGCGCGGCGGCCGCGACGGCGCGGGCGCCCGATATAGAGAAAATCGTTACCGGGCCTGACGGCCAGATAGCCACACTGTCTTTCACGGGCGGAAAGATGAGCCTGCAAAAGTGGGTGTTCATACCCCCTGTAGGCGGCAGCCCCGGAGTCCTTTCCCGCAGCGCGGACGCCATCGCCCTGCCGGAAGAAACCGCCGACGCCGTTCTGAGCGCCGACGCCGGCTATTTCGCACTGGCGGACGGAGCGATAGGCTGCATGTTCGGCGGTATGGCGCAAATGGAGCGGGAGGGCCTTTCTCCCATAAATCCCATAACGGATATTCTTGCCGATGAAGGGGTTTTGTATGCCCTTACGGCGGAACGCCTCCATGCCCTGAGATCCGACCTCTTTAACCGGGATATAGCCGACCCCCGGCGCCCTGAGTTTTTCAGCGCCGAAGACGGGCCCAATCCCCTTGGGGCGCCCGCGCGGATTATCCGAAGCGGCGGCGGGGATATTTTCTTTTATACCGCAGCGGACGTTTCCCCGGGAAAACTTGCCCTCGTTGATATGGAAAACCGCAAAATACTGGCGCAGTATACGGGTTTCTCTCAGCCGCTCCTGTCCGTCCAGGAGAGGGAGGGCTATCTGTTTACCCTGGAAAAAAACGGATCGCTGAAAAAACTTGAGGCCGCTTCAATGCAGGCAGTGTATGATTACCCGGCATGGAACATACAGAGCTTCGCTCCCGTGGATAAGAAAATTTTCTGGGCGGGAAAAAACAGAACAGACCAGATTGATTCTCCCCTTCTTATGATAAATACCGAAACCGGAGAGACTGTTCCGGTTAAAACCCCTCCGTCGCTTCTTCTTGTGTCCCACATGATTCATGACGCCCCCCGCGGACGCATCTATTTTCTTGGCCTCGCACAGGCAGCAGGAGGAAGAACCGAAACGCGGATTTTCTCCGCAAACAATCCGCAGAAACCGGAAAGTTCCGCATCCTTTGGAACATACGCCGCGGCGGATATAAACGCCGTTATTCATATTGATTCCGCAGAGTTCGCGGTTTATACAACTCTTGGGAACATGCTTATACAAAAATGGTCGGGCTCGCGCTGGTCGAACTTCGAGTCAAACAATAGCCTTATCACAGCCCTGCGGGACCACGGGAAACTCCTGTTCGGCATCAATCTGGATGGTTCGCTCTCCGCGTGGGAGAAACGGTCAGGAAAACTTGTGGGAACATTCTGCATTCTGAAGGACGGAAACTGGATTGCCGTGTCCAGCGCGGGCGTGAGCCTTACGTCGCGTGAGACGGATTTGCCTTGACCTTCAAAATAGCGGCGGCAACAGCCTTTTTGACATCGTCCACGTAGGGCGTGCGCTTCGCGTTTTTCGCGTAGACGCTGCCCATCAGAGATACCCGGTACAACGGCATTAAAACGTTGAGCGCAAAGGCGGCTATATCCAGAATGCAGTCTTCGCAGCGGCAGGTATTCTGATTTTTCGCTAGGGCAAGCTGCCTTTCCATCTCGTCGATGACAAGGTTTTCGCTTTCATTAACAAGATTTTCAAACTCGTATTCGTCTCTGATTCCCATTCTCGCCTCCTTGGGGTCTCATTCTTTATTTAGTATTTAATATTTATTGTCGGCCTTTTCTGTGTAAGATTCAAACTTCATGTAGGGCAGCAGGAAACTTAAAGTAACCGTACCCACAGGCCCGTTTCGCTGTTTTACCACGTCAAGCGTCCTTTTTTCGAGAACCGAAAACTCTTTTGCCTGCCCTTCTTCGGCCTTTTTCTTTCTTTCCTTGTCCAGAAGCATAATCACATCGGCGTCCTGCTCAATGGAGCCTGACTCGCGCAGGTCGGCCATAGTCGGGGAGCCGCTTTGTTTTTCCACCTGTCGGCCCAACTGACTCATGACCACGACCGGAATTTCCAGTTCCCGCGCCAGGGCTTTCAGGGACATACTGATTTCCGAAAATTGTTCCCAGCGCGGTATATCCTTTCTTTCGGCCTGGATAAGACCTATATAATCGACAAACATGATTTCGATTTTTTTTTGTTTGTGCGTCCTTCTGGCTTCGGCCCGCAGGTCAAGCAGTTTCATGCTGGGCGCGTCACTGATGTACAGCGGCGCTTCATAGATACGTTCCGCCGCGTTTGACAGGCTGGTCCAGTCGCCCGACTGAAGCATACCCGTGCGTATGGCATGACTGCTGATGCGCGCTTCGCTGGATATAAGCCTTTGCATAATCGACATGGTGCTCATCTCAAGGCTGAAAAATCCGACGGCATGGCTTTCATGGCCTTTCTTCGCGATGCCGGCTATGTTCGCGGCCATGCACAGGGCCAAGGCGGTTTTTCCCACTGAAGGGCGGGCCCCTATGATAATAAGTTCCGATTTCTGAAAACCCGACAAGAGATTGTCAATATCCTCATAACCGGAGGGTATGCCAGTATACTTTCCCTGATTATGGTAGAAGCTCTCAATAACCTCAAGGGTTTTTGTGACAAGGGTTCCGGCCTGAACAAAACCGCTTCTGTGCTGATCGTTTGAAATCTCAAGGACTTTTTTCTCCGCCTCGTCAATGACAACCCGCAGGTCAAGCGTCTGGTCATAGGCCTCTGCGCTGATAAGAGCTGAGGTTCTGAGCAGAATCCGGCGTATACTGTTTTCTTTTACAATTTTCGCGTAATATCCGATGTTTGCGGAACTGGGCACGCCGGTCGTAAGGGAGGCCAGGTAGGCGGGGTCAATTTTATCCAGATCGCCCGAAGCCCGCAGTTCGTCTTTCAGGGTAATAAAATCAATGGAATCGTGACGGTTCGACAGCCTTAGAATGGCGTTATAAATAATTCTGTTGGAATTTTTATAGAAATCCTCTTCTTTCAGGATGTTGAAGACTTCGGTAACGGATTCAGTATCCGTGTTGAGAAAAATCGCGCCAAGGACAGCCTTCTCCGCCTCGTCATTGTGAGGAGGAGAGCTGTCGCGCAAATCACCGGAGGCCATTTCTACGGTATCAGTTTTCCGGCGCGGGCGGATTTTCTTCCGCCGCTGGAGAGGCCGCCTCAGGCGCCTCTGCGGCGGCCTTTGTTTCCGGGACCTTTGCTTCCGGAGCCTTGGGTTCTTCTTTGGGGTTTACAGCGACGGTAAGGATTGCTTCCTGATTTTCATACAAACGCACCTTTACCTTGTAATTTCCCTGGCTCTTGATTGTATGATCGGGAACTTCCACGCGCTTGCGCTCCACCGTGATCCCCGTTCTGCCCAGCTCATCCGCGATTGTCGCGTTGGTAACAGAACCGAAGAGCCTGCCGTTCTCGCCCATAGGCATAACGATTTTCAGGAAGGTCCCCTCAATACGCTCCTTGAGGCCAAGGGCCTGCTGACGCTTTTCTTCTTTCTTTTTTTCGATGGCGGCCCTGCGGCCCTCAATCAGCGCGAGATTCCCCTTGTTGTAGGGAACCACGAACTTTCCGGGCAAAAGATAATTGCGGGCGTAACCGCGCGCGACTTCCCTGATGTCCCCCTCTTCCCCAAGATTTTTTACATCCGTTACAAGAATCACCTTTGTATTCATAGGATTAACTCCTTACTTTGTTTCTGTAGTTTATCCAGAGCTCCGACACCCCAAGGAGCGCAACTCCGGCCATAATGCCAAAAATAAAAGCCAGTCCCGCCGTGAAAACCAGTGTAGCGCACACAATCATGACCAGCAGCCTGAAAGCCCGCGGTACGGCCTCCGTCCGGATCTTTATGATTCCTATGCCCTGGCACATGTACAGCAGTGAAATCACAAGCGCGCAATTCCACGCGGCGGCGCCGGCGATTCCCATATCCCGAAAGAAAGCCGCGAAGACAACAGCCCAGGACACAAGAAAAACATAAACGGCTTTATCAGGCAGGCGGAAACTCCTGTACGGAGGGAATTCCCCCGCGGCGCCGTTCATGCGCATAGCCATTTTTACCCCTATGACCCAGTTCGCCGCAAGGGTAAAAAGATACCCCGCAAGGAAGGTGTTCAGAAACACCTTCTTCGACAGCCGGACAATTTCCTCCACATTTACCGCAGCCGGTAGAGTCCCCGGGGCCTGCACTCCCTGAACAGCCCGCATAATCGCCTCTACCTGAGCGCGCAGCAGCGTATCAAACTCTTCGCTGACCACAAGAAGGTACAAAAGAGGCAGATACACGACACCCGCCGCAAGAGCCGCGCATACAAGTCTTTGCCAGATACGCAGACGCGCAAGCTGCGGGGCTTCCAGAAGGCAAAGGCCAATCAGAAACGACAGCGGTACAACAAGGGTTACACCCAAAAGATCGTAACGCACCGCGCCTGAGGACGCGCTCTGCATCTGGTAAAGCCTTATAATGGCAATTCCCGCCGCCGTCATACAACTGCCGAAAAGGCCCGCATAAAATCCCCGCCGCCGGTATAAAACCGCCAGCGGTATGACAAAGATCACAAGAAAAGCGCTCAGTTCAAAAAAAACAACTGCTCCCGCCGAAAATATAAGTATCTCTACCAGCGCGGATTTTTTTTCTGTCCCCCTCATCTGAACCGCGGTTATTTTTCCACAAAAGGCAGAAGAGCGAGACACCGCGCTTTTTTGATCTCTACAGTCAGGGCCCGCTGGTGTTTTGCGCAGGTTCCCGTAATGCGGCGGGGAAGAATCTTGCCCCGGTCGGTTGTAAAGCGGCGCAGCGCTTCGGGAACCTTGTAGTCGGCCTTTACCTTCTGGGTACAGAACCTACAGACTTTCTTTTTAAAGAAAACCTTGCCGCCCCTTCCGGGAATTCCGCCCATGCTGCGCATGCCGCCGCTGCGGTTACGTTCGACGCTTCTGTCCTCAGCCTCAAACTCGTGAGTTTCCGCGGCCTCTTTTTCTTCTATATTTTCATTTCCGCTATATTCATCAGCCATGATATTTTCCTCCAAATGGTATTTAGTTTTTAAAAGGGGATATCATCTTCAAAATTGCCGGGCCCCTGATCCTGATAAGCGTCGGTTGAAACCGGAGCCTCCTGCGGAGTATCCGGATTCTTCTGGAAACGGCTTTGCCCTCCGCCGGAGCTTCCGCCGCCGCGCGAACCAAGAAGCTGAACATTGTTGCCGATAATTTTTATCTTGCTGCGCTTCTGCCCGTCCTGCTCCCAGCGGTCAAGCCGCAGTTCGCCTTCAACGGCAATCTGCGTCCCCTTCGTCATGTACTGGGCAATGGCCTCGCCCTGTTTGCCGAAAAGAGTAATGTCGAAAAAATGAGCTTCGTCGGTCCAGACTTCTCCTTGGCGTACCCTGCGGTTGATGGCAAGGGAAAACTCGCAGATGGGAAGCCCCGAATTTGTGAATTTCAGGCTCGCATCGCGCGTAAGCCTACCGACAAGAACGACATAATTAACATCAGCCATGCGCTTCCCCCTGTTATTTTTCCTTGTTGACGACCATGACTTTGAGAAGCTCAGTTTTAAGTTTGAGTGTGTTTTCTATGAGTTTTGCTTTTGCCGGATCCATGTCCGTAAGAAACACCAGGTAATGCCCCCGCGTCTCTTTTTTAACCGGATAGGCAAGGCTCCTCTGCCCCATGTCTTCTTCTCCGGTTATCACCGCGCCCAAACCGGAAAGTTCGTTTTTTACAATCTCTTTACCGCGATTGTACACCTCGTCTTCCGCACGAAAGACGCAGGCCACCTCATAATGCCGCATCGTTAATGCCTCCTTATGGACAAATTTGAACAGCGTACCATGCCGCTGTTAAAGAGGTTCTCAGGAATATAGCATAAGGGGGAAATATTGTCAAGGCCACCTGAGCAGGCCGCAGGGCAACAGCACTTACTTTTTCCCGGTTATAATAGCGCATTTTTTGCGGTAAAGCCGCAAAAAACCGGGCTATCCGCTGCAATCTTTTGGCAGACCAAAAGGATTTCCGCTTCTATCCCTTGCGCCCCACGG
>JAISQU010000309.1 GCA_031274005.1 Spirochaetales bacterium | reverse complement strand
ACAACTAAGCTGCATGAGGCAGGGGGATAGAAAAGTGGTAGAACGCCAACGGCTTTCACCGCACTTGCTTTGCAATTGCAATACATTCAGGCGGATTGTTGTTCAGCCGCAAGCGCGCTAGTACATTGATTGGGAAAGGCATGGTTCATACCCCGGAGCTCTGCTCCGGAAAGTGAGTTGGCCTACCACAAAATGGAAAGGATCTTAAATTTACGGGTTATGAACCATGCCTATACAATAAATTTCCTTAACCAACGAAGATACCGCGGAGCTCTGCTCCGCGGTTCTTCATTGTCAAGGTGTACAATATCAACAAGGGGCATAACGAGCCGGTTATCCGGCGCTGTAAGACACTGGAAGGCTACAGTACTTTCATCGCCAAAGTGCGAGAGTACGAGAAAAAGGTAAAGGCGCGGGAGGAGGCCATGAAGATGGCGGTCAGCGACTGTATCAAAAACAATATTCTGAAAGATTTTTTTGAAGCTCACGCTTCGGAGGTGATAAATATGCTGTATACCGAATGGAACTGGGATGACGCGCTCGCGGTCAGGGAAGAAGAAGGTATCGAGAAAGGTATCGAAAAAGGCCGCGAGGAAGTCCAAAATATGGTTCTGGAGCTTGTAGAAAAAGGATGCACGCCGGAACAAATCAGGGCCGAGTTAACGGCGCTGAAAACAACGGACGCGGGAACCGCGGTAGGGAGAAGTTAGAAGAGCAGCCGTTTATTCCGCCCATAGGCCCGTCATTCCGGCGCTTTGACACCTTGTTATCATAAACACGCTTTCGCGTGCGGTTGCTCAGGGCATGCTGCAATCCCTGGCGCGGCCCGGGGGCTTCCGGTGGTTTTACACGGAAAAAAATGTTGCACCCGAATTTAATCACACCCCTTGCCCAATCTCCGGGCTTGTGATAATTTTAGAGAAGTGAACCGGACAGTCGTTTTTTACCGGGCTGCATCAGGCTGCCCGTTTGAAAATTTTCTGGATTCGCTTCCGGGTAGGATCGCCAAAAAGATTACATGGCTGCTTGCGGCCATTGAAGAGCTTGAGACTGTCGCGGAATTGTGTTTCAGGCGGGTCCGTCTTCATGAAGATATACAGGAATGCTATGTCAGTTACGGGGACGCTGTTTTCAGGATTTTATGCTTCTTTTACAAGAGAGATATTGTTATTTTATGGGGAGGTCTGTGCGTGAAATTCCCTGACATCCTGGAAGAGCAGCTGAACCGGGCCATACGGTACAGAAACGATTTTCTTCTGCAAAAGGGAAGCGTATGGGCGACGTAAAAAATTATATAAAGCGCCGGCTGGAAAACGACGGAGAGTATTCCGCGGACTACGATTCGGGATACGAGGAGTTTAAAACCGGGATTATTCTAAAAACGCTGCGGCTGCAAAACGGGTTGACACAGAAAGAGTTTGCGGAAAGAATGAAAATAAAAAAGAGCGCCGTTTCACAGATGGAAAACCACGTAACGCAGATACGCCTGTCGACTTTGATGCGGGCGGCGCGGCTGTTCGGAAAAAAAATATCTATATCGATTGACTAAAGGGAGTTAAACATGGACGCTTCACCAAAAAGAGTTGTGGAAAACGACAAATTCGCCAAACTCACGGGTATAGAACTCCTCAAGGCTGAGCCGGGATACGCTCTTGCCCGGCTGGAGGTGCAGGAGAAACACTTAAACGGCCTGGGTTTCGTCCAGGGCGGGGCAATCTTTACCCTGGCGGACTACGCCTTTGCCGCCGCCAGTAACGAGGCGGGAATTCCCACTCTCGGAATAAACGCCGCTATATCGTACCTGAAGGGGCCGCGGGGCAGGGTCATGAGCGCCGAGGCAAAAGAAGTTTCCGCGACAAACAGGCTGTGCACATATCAGATTGATGTGCGCGACGAAAACGGAGAACTTGCTGCCAGAATGATGGCAACAGGATATATCAAAAGATAGGGAGTTTAACAATGGCCAAGCATCAATTTCAGACAGAGGTGGCCCAATTACTGCACCTCATTATCCATTCACTGTATTCCAACAAGGAAATATTTCTGCGTGAGCTCGCGTCCAACGCATCCGACGCGCTGGACAAGCTGAAGTACCTTACCCTTACCGACGAAGCCATGAAGAGTCTCAAGTTCGACCCCCGCATCGATATTACCTTCGACGGAAAAGACTCAAAAACCCTCTCGGTTTCGGACACGGGAATAGGCATGAACGAAGAGGATCTGGTAAACCACCTGGGTACCATCGCCCGCTCCGGAACCAAATCCTTTCTGGGGCAGCTCACCGGCGACGCGAAGAAAGACTCGAACCTCATCGGCCGGTTCGGCGTGGGCTTCTACAGTTCCTTTATGGCGGCCGACAAAATCGAAGTTCTTACCCGCAAGGCGGGAGAAAAGGACGCGTGGCTCTGGACCAGTGACGGCAAGGGTGATTTTGAAATCAGCAAGGCGGAGCGGCCGGGGCACGGAACAACCGTTACCCTGTTTCTCAACGAAGAGGGCAAAGAGTTCGCCTCGCAGTGGCGCATCACAAGCCTGATAAAAAAATATTCCAACCATATCGCCTTCCCCATCTTTCTGACATACGACAAAAAGGAATACGACGAGGAAGGCAAAGAGAAAAAAAGCGAGAACGTGACGGAGCAGGTCAACAGCGCCTCCGCCCTGTGGAAGCGGCCCAAAAGCGAGCTCAAGGACGAAGACTACAACGAATTTTATAAAACAATTTCTCACGACGGGGAAGACCCTCTTTTTTACATTCACACCCGGGCCGAAGGCGCGATGGAATATACCACGCTCTTTTTTGTTCCCAGGCGCGCGCCCTTCGATCTTTATAACGTAGATTACAAACCCGGCGTAAAACTCTACGTCAAGCGCGTATTTATTACCGACGACGACAAGGACCTTATGCCCACCTATCTGCGCTTCCTGCGCGGCGTTATCGATTCGGAAGACCTGCCCCTCAACGTAAGCCGCGAGATTCTTCAGCAGAACAAGGTCCTGACGAATATCCGCGGCGCGTCTGTCAAGAAAGTTCTGGGCGAGCTGCAGCGCATCGCCCTGGAAGATAAGGAAAAATATACGGCCTTTATTACGGAGTTTAACCGCCCCCTCAAGGAGGGCCTGTATTCCGACTACGCCAACCGCGAGAGCCTGCTTGAACTTGTGCGCTTTAAATCAACGCGGGCGGACGGCTTTACCAGCCTGGAAGAATACAAACAGCGTATGCTCGGCGATCAAAAAGCAATTTACTTTATTACCGGCGACAACGAGGCGAAGCTGCGCAATTCCCCGCTGCTGGAAGCCTACGCGAAAAAAGATATAGAAGTCCTTATCATGGATGACGAGATTGACGAGATTGTCATCCCTTCGATTGACAAGTATAAGGATGTTGAGCTGAAGGGCGTCAACCGCAGCGACGCGGGCCAGGATCTGGGGAAGGATAAAAACGAAAAGGAAAAAGACAGGGATATTGACGACGTTATCAAAAGAATCAAAAAGGCCCTGGGCGACAGGGTAAAGGATGTAAAGGTATCGGTACGGCTTGCCGAATCGCCTTCCTGCATTGTTACCGACGAGAGTGACCCCACGTTCAAGATGGCGGCCATGCTGAAGGCCATGGGCCAGAAGGAAATACCGGAAATTAAACCTATTCTGGAAATAAATCCCGATCATGAAATTGTGGCGAAACTCAAAACCCTCAAGGACGAGGCTTTTACCGAAGATATAAGTTTTCTGCTTTTGGAGCAGGCCCTTCTTGTCGAGGGCGTCGAACTGAAAGACCCCGCGGCCTTTGTCAGGCGGCTGAACAAAATCATGGTAAAGGCGGTGTAGCCAATGATAAAAAAAATTGATCACGCGGGACTAAGCGTTTCAAACCTGGAAAAATCCATAGAGTTTTACAGCGGTCTTCTTGGGCTTGAGGTTGAGCGCATTCTGGAACCCGCGCCCGAACGCGATCTGGGAAAGGTAAACGGCATTCCCGGCAGCAAGGCCCGCATCGCCCATCTGCGCAAGGGTGAGGCGATGCTTGAACTGTTCGAGTATGTAGAACCCCGCGGCGGGCCCCTCCCCGCGGGCCGCAAACAGGCGGACCTTGGTTTTATCCACGCGGGTTTTGCCTCGACGGATGTGCGGGGCGATTACAAACTCCTGAAAGAAAAAGGCGTGGAGTTTCTGGGCGAGCCTGTTGAGTTCCGCCCCACCGTCTGGGTTGTCTACTTCCGCGGACCCGACGGCGAGGTAGGCGAACTGCGGGAAGTATAGGCGGGCCCCAATCCTGAAGCCCTTTTCCGCTAGCAGCCTGTTGCGCTTAGGGCTCTTTCCGTTTACGCCATTGTGCTATATAATAAAAGGATATGCAGGAAAAAGAGCAGTCCGTCAGCAAGGACTATCTCAGGCACTACGATGAATTGCAGCGGCTCGGCCTATGGGACTATCTTACCGGCCTGGAAAAGAATGTCCGTGATCTTGAAAGGTTTTTCAGCGACGCGCTGAACCTGTTCAATATCCAGACGGCGGGCGGGCTGATCGAGTTTGTCATTTCCCGGTTTCTGGAGAAATTCATTCCCGAACATCTGCTGTTCGTTATTGAGGATGCCGCGAACTTCGAACCGGAAACATATTATTTCCGCAGACTGAACGCCAACGACCTGATAAAACCGGCAAGCTGGTACAAGGAGTTAAAAAGGGTTTTTCCCTGTGACAACCAGCCCGTCATCCTCAGTGAGGACTGCCGGTGGATATCCTCTTCCCTGCTGGCGGACCTGCAGTGCTACGAGACAAGGCTCATACTTCCGATGAAGGGTATTGACGGCATATTCGGGTTTATTCTTTTCAGCAGCAAGGTTCTGGGAACTTCATATACAGACAGCGAAATATCGTATCTGCACCGGCTTGTCCAGTTTTTTTCCGTTGGCCTGCAGAACACCCTCAACCACCAGAGTTCCATTACGGACTTAAAAACGGGCCTCTTCAACCACGCCTATTCCATGCGGCGTCTTGAGGAAGAACTTTTTCGGGGACGCCGCTACAAAACCGAGACGGCCCTTCTTCTTATGGATATTGATTTCTTTAAACGCCTCAACGACACACACGGGCATCTGGCCGGGGACGCGGTTTTGCAGGAAATCGCGAAAACCATGAAAGGCAAGCTCCGGGTAGAGGATGTTCTGTCCCGCTTCGGAGGCGAGGAGTTCACGCTGCTGCTTCCCACGACTCCCATGCTGACGGCCCTGGAGATTGCCGAAAGGCTGCGCGCCGCCGTGGAAGAGATGAAGATCTCCTACCGGGGCAATACGCTTGCCGTTACCATCAGCATAGGCTGCGCTGTCTCCTGGCCCGCGAACCCCCTGGCGCCGGCGCAGATGCTCAACATGGCTGACGAGGCTCTCTACAAATCAAAGGGAAACGGACGCAACCGCGTTACGCTCTACGAAAAACCCGGCGTATAAATCCCCAGCGGCCGTTCGTAAGCCAGCCGGGGTCCTGCGCGTCCATGCGCGCGGACAACCCGCCAGGAATGTCCGTCGCAGCCTCGCTCTTTAAGGTACGCAGAATCGCGTAGTTTCCGGGGAACCATCCGGTAAGCGTTTCCAGATTTACGGAAAAAGGCCACGAACGGTCTTCTATCATTCTGCGGAAATTGGCGTCTCCCTTGAGGAGCGTCACATCCGCGCCGGCAAGGTCTTCCCTGATCTCCTGCGGCATTTTGGGAAAATGCTTCGGCCCGTTCCAGAAGTAGTGATCCGCGAGCCGCAGCCGCCCCCCGCAAAGAAACCGCTGGAGATCCTCCCCTATCCGCGCGGAAAAGCGGACTGAGCCGAGCTTCGCCGCCGCCCCGCGTATGTCCTTTATCATCGCGTCGGACACAAAAGTCGGGGCTTTTTTCGCGTGCAGAACAGCCCGCCGGCCGGGATCGGAAGCAAGATACAGCCAGACAAACACAAGATCGGCGGTAAGCTCCGCGCCCGCGTTATCAAGAATGACGGCGGCCGTGCGCGAAGAAGCTATACTCTTTGCCAGCTCATCGGTCTGGTCAACAAGAAGATCATCCCTGCCGCCCTCAAGGATGAGGGCGCGGCCCAGCTCCGCGATTTTCGCGTTGGACAAATCTATGCGGTTAGCCTTGAGCATAAAAAGAAGGGCCGCGGCAAAGTCTTCTTCACGGACATCGCGGCCGCCCATCTCTATAAACGAGGCAAAAACATTTTCCGTTCCCTCTCCGGCAAGAAACCTGTCAAGCTCCTTCTCCTTGGTGAGTTCGTAGGGGTCGGCCTGAAAATACGGAGAGCCGCGCTCGTAATAACCCGCGGCAAGAAGAATCCTGAGATACAGATACGCCTCGGAAAAATAAAACGGAGTATCCTTCCAGAGAAGCCCGCCGTACCGGCTTATTTCTTCGCGCCACGCCGCAAGCTCGCCGGGATCAAAGGCCCCCGCGTCCCAAAGCGGCGGCGCCCGCCCCGTGTCCGCGAAGGGATCCGTAATCCTGCCCCGCGCGGTTTCCTCGCGCAAAGCCGCGAGCCGCCGGCTAAAGACGCCGGGCCGCACAGCCTCTACGCCGGCTATGATCCCCGGAAAGCGGTTCTCAAGAGTATACCGCGCGAAGGAGCCCAAAGCGGCGGCGCTGATATAGGCAGGCGTTGATGCGCTCATGGGAACACTGTACGGCAAAGGCCGCAGCGCGGCAAGCGGGGAATCCGCCTGAGAGCCTGTTTAATATCCTGCCCCCCTCGGGCGCGCAAGGGATTGAAGCGGAAATCCTTTTGGCGTAGCCAAAAGATTGGAGCGAAAAGCCCGGTTTGCGGCGTTTTACGCCGCAAATGCGCCCAAATTCCGAATTA
>JAISQU010000257.1 GCA_031274005.1 Spirochaetales bacterium | reverse complement strand
CCGAACTTATCAAGGTAGGCTTGCTGGCATTCGGCGGTCGAATAGACTTTTGTTTTTAACGCATACAAATCTATATTTTCACACATTCCAACAATTTCAAACTGCTCCGGGCAGTATTTGTCCAGAAAACTGATGGGAACGCCCATAACGCCCTTATAGTCAGCGGGGATTGCGTCCGTAAACGGCACTTCAATCGCATCGTAGTTATCGTAACGGTCATACGCAGTCTTTCTCTTGATTTCCTTGTGTTTGCTGAATTTGAGGTTGTCCGCCATAGTCATCAGCGGCAGAGGTTGATGACGACGACCGTGGTCAAGATTGGTGAACCACGATGAATTGCCCAGTCTTGTATAATCGCCGATATATCCAAGTCTTGCGGCTTTTTGCCTGTCCTGTTCTGCCACTTCCGCACTGTCGGCTTCCACAATCCACGCCAAAAACTCGCGGAACAGCGAAAACGGCGGATTGGTTATGATTATATCCGATTCCGCGCGAAGCCTTTTCACCTCGTTACTGCGGAAGTCGCCGTCGCCTTCAAGATAATCCCATTTCAAATCCTCTATGTTGATAGTCCCGTCGCGGTTTATGTCCCCGCTTTCCAAAACGAAAATCTTCCCGTGTGTGCGGGTCTTATCCGCGTCAAACTTCGGGTCGTTCTGCTCGAACAGCGTAAGCTGATAGCCATCCCGATAGTTCTTGCTCTCAACGGCATAACTCGTAGAGATTAGCTTCTTCAGCCCGTATTCACGGAAGTGCAGGGCAAAGAACTTCGTGAAGTTGCTCCATTCCGGGTCATCGCACGGGCAGAGTATGGTCTTATCCCGAAAAACATCACGGTCGAACTCCGGATATGCCTGAACCTCGCGCTCAATATCCGCCCATTGCGTGTAGAACTCGTCGTTCTTGGCGTTCTTCGCTTGAGTTAAATTGCTGTTCGCCATAGTGATTCAACTCCTGCCGGCCGTTTTTCTTATTGCCTGCTCCGGTCAACTTCCATTATGTCCGCAAAGTCGCAGTTCAGCAAGCGTTCGCCTCCGCATCCATCCGGGCAATGAATTGTTCAAGCCCCCGGCAGGCCCGCTCCCACCCCCCGCCATGCAGTTTTTTTGAACCCCCGGCGTCCCGGCCTCCTTCCGGGCTTCACCGTAATTTTCCGTAAAAATTTCCGCGAATCTTTTGTACTGTAAAAGTCCGGTATCGGGAGCAAGGTAACGCTGCCCCTCGTTCTATTCTTGACCCATAACTCGATGATTGATTACATATTTCAGGAATTTCTAACCGCAAAGCCTTTATATTCCTCATGCTTATTTGTGGGTCAAGTTTAGCCCTTGCCCCACTGGCTTTCCACAAAAATTTCCCCGCCCATTAAGCGCACCGCTTCCTCCCGGGTCTTTTCCAACTGCCGCCGCTGTTCATCGTAGAGGCGGAAGTGCAGGAACATGGTAAACACCACCGCAAAAACAAAAAACGCCGGCATCCCGCTGTGATAGCCCCCGGCGGTAAAAAACATCACCGGAAACAACAGGATAAAAACAACCGTAATGGTAATGATATAGCAGACCCGGTAACGCCCCGTGCGGTTTGAATAGTACAGGAGCGCTGCGGCCAATAAAAACGACAAGAGGCAGCCGGGGCTGTTCATCGGGGCCGCCCCGGTGAAAGTTCCAAGCACCGCTGCCGCCAGGCTTATCAGCGCCCCGGCCACAGCCAGCACATTAAAAGCCGTATTCGGTATTCCGGTTCCTTGCGGAAGGAGGTAAACAGAAAAGTACGCAACATTCGTTTCAGGGCTTACATGGTATCACGGATTTTGCGGTTTGTTACAAGGTTGTTTGGAGGAATGAGTATGGCTTTTTCAGACGAGTTTTTTAGGATTACAAGAACCCCGAATATCTTGCGGTGGCGCTTCCATAAGCGGGAGAATGGTTTAATCTTTCCGTATACTGTAAAACGTTACAAAACCGTCGGTTTGCCGAAGACCGGAATCGAACCGGCACAGCTTTTAAGGCCGGGGGATTTTAAGTCCCCTGTGTCTACCAATTCCACCACTTCGGCAAAGGCATTCTTCTGACAGTAATAGACTTGTTCGGAAACCCGGCCGGGTTCCTCTCAACTCTAATGAAAACATCGCATAAAAACGCCGCGGAACAAACGCTCTTTACGCTTATTCCACGGCGTTCCTCACAGGCAGTATTTAAGGCGGATCACCGGCCGGCCGATAAGCTCCCGGGGCCGGAAACCTGCTCACCAAGTATCAAGCATATCGTCGCTATCACGGTCTTCTTCGGTAAAAAGGTCGGTAACAATCCGCATATCATCAAAGTAGATAAAATAACTCCCATAAGTTTCCATCATATCACACTCTATCCTGAACCCCAAAAACTGAATACCTGTCAGGGTGCTGTAATGAGCGTCCCTCTGCGTCACTCCCTCCGCGGGGATAGGGACAATCAGTTGTTTCCATCCGGAGAAATTGAGTTTGCCGATGGTAAGCTCAAACTTCTTGCCGGCGAAATCCTGAAAAACAGCTTTCAGTATATGATTGTAGTTCCTTCCGACAACCCAGACAGACAATGTTTTTACAACTCCCGCAAGATTGATGGGACGGGTCGGCACAACAGCAATGCTGGCCGCTCCGCGGTGAAAAAACTCTGTTTTTACACCAAGAACGAAAGTGTCATTTTCCACATTGGCAATGCCGATCTCCTCCTCGTCGGGAATGGGGGTCTTTGCTCCGGGAGCGCCTTCCAGCCTGCGGCCGGTGGTGATGCCCTCATCCAGAGATATGGAAGCTTTCCAGAAACCCGCGTCTTCGAATTTTGTTATGGATATTTCCTTCAGTTTCTGTTGAGCCGTATCAACCCCTATGCTCTGCTCCTGAGGGCGGCCCGGACCCGGTACAGCAGAGTCGGCGCGGTCCGCCTGCTGATCCTGGGCAAAGCCAAAGACACTGACAAGAAAAAAGATTGAAAGTACACAAAGAATTTTTTTCATAGCCGGACTCCTATTAATTCTGCGATTCCGCTTCGGACCAGAGTTCTTGTATCCGTACCGGATCTCCAAGCCCTTCTCCGTCCCACAGGTCTTCAAACATATCGCTGAACACCTTTATCTCGTCAAAATAGACATAAAAATCATCTACTCTTTCAGTTGGCTTAGTCCACATGACAAACTTTACCAGTTTGAGGCCTTTCAGGGCGGGCGCGTATATGATGGACTGGGGAATATAATTGGGAATATTCACCGCCAGATTCCTCCAGCCCTTGTACTTGATGGTTCCCAGAGGCAGAACATGATTAATGCCCCGGTAATCCATAAGGTGGACTTCCAGATAATAATCAAAATTCGCTCCCCAAACCCAGAGATCCAGGTTCTTTACCCGTCCGGGAAGAAGGATTTCCGTGGGTTCCAGCCGGTCCCGGCCATCCTGGTCTTTTCCCGTTTTAGCGGGATAGATTTCGACATAGTTATATCCCATGCGGTCAAACTTGCCGTGGATGCCGAGTACCCGCAGGGTCTTGCCTTCAGGCTCCTTGCGGTACAGGTTTTCGGGCCAGCTGCGGACATGCGCCATTTTGGGATACACGTCCTCGCCGCTGTCGGTTTTAATGATTGAGGAAAATTTGCTTCCGCGAATCATCCAGCGATGCTCGCTGGGCCAGCTCTTTGGGTCGGCGTGGCTTTCATCAGTGTCGGGCGCATTCGGATTATCGAATGTTTCGATAATAAACGATTGCAGATTTGTCGTCACCTCATCCGAAAAGCCAAAACCGGCGGGCAGAAAAAAGAGGATTAAGGACAATATAAAGAGTCCGCTTTTTTTCATTTGCTACTCCTTTACGTTCAATTATGCGCCTTCGCGCAAAAAATACATAATAGTTTGATTATATTTCTATCGATACGCTTTGTCAAATAGTTTTCCCCATACTTACGCTTCATTTAACGAATTTCCACAGGAATCCTCAAAACTTCTCCCCGGGCGGCCTCGGTCAGAAGCGCCGTTTTTATTGCCTTCGGGTAGCTCCGTTCCAGAGACGCCAGAACGGGAAAACCCTCAATAGCGGGTATGCCGGCGCCCTCGTCAAGCACAATACGGCCCGCCCCTCCCTGCTGCCTGATAAGGTCAAAAATCAGGGACGTATGAATACCCGCAGATAATATATACAATACCGGTTTCAATGACAAGGCCCCCCCCGTCCTTCCCCGAACAAATTCCGCGGTATTATCCCCGGAAACCTGTATCAGATTTATCGGTAATCCGTCAAAAACCGGATACAAGCCGGAAATGCTGTTCCAGGCCGGTTCAAGAAAAGCCACGGCGGAAGAACCGGGAGGCGAACTCTCCAGAAAGCCGCGAATTTTGGCGCCAAGTTCCGGTATGGCCGGTTCGGCGTCAAAAAGCACCCAGATAAAGGGACTCTGCCGGGGAATCCCCTCTTTGGGCGCGTCAAAGACACAGAAACGCACTTGGGGATAGTTTTCCGCAAGAGGCCGCAGTTCCATCGCGGCAAACGCGCTCAGAAGCACGGCCTCAGGCTTTTCATTCTCAATGTACGCGGCAAGAAAAGCCGGGGCATCCTCACCCTCCATCCTGAGCGCGCTGATGCGGGCCTTCGCGCCGCGCTGAGCCTCCGCGATGAGGCTTTCAAGCTCCTCTTCCGGCTTCATGCCGAGGGGCCAATACCTGTCCAGAAAAAGAACGGCCTTCCGCTCCGCCGAACAGGCCCCCAGGCACAGTAAAACAATGAACGCAGAAATGAGAAAGTTCAGAGAAAAAGTCCGCGGGCTTGTGTTCACGTCGCTGCCGCGCTTTAATCGCGCATGGTTCCGCCGTTGACCATCATGCTTTCGCCGGTAATGAACTTGGCGCGGGGACTGGCAAGATAGGCCGCCGCGAAAGCGACATCTTCCGGATCGCCTATGCGTTTCAGGATGCTGTTTTCAATAAACTTTTGGTTTGCTTCAGCGCCGGCGGCATTCGCCATTGCCGACACGATGCGGCCGGGGCAAATGTTATTCACGGTAATATTGTCCGCGCCAACCTGCTGGGCAAGGTTACGGGCAAATCCCAAAACGCCGCCTTTTGACGCCGCGTAACTGCAGGCCGCGACAGTCCCGCCGTGTTTGCCCGCTTCGGAAGACATATTGATAATCCTGCCGTATTTCTGCTTCCGCATTCCCGGAAGAACAGCCTTGCAAAAAAGGAACATGGCTTTCAGGTTTACCGCCATGACAAGGTCCCACTCCTCCTCCGAAATTTCCTCGATGGGATGGAGGGGATGGATTCCGGCGTTGTTGACCAGAATCTGCAGACTGCCAAATTCCTTTTCCACATCGGCGACAAATGCGTCGACCAGGGCTTTTTTTGAAATATCCACAACTTTGACAAAAACCTTCGCTCCGGTTTTTGAGCCGATTTCTCCGGCTGTTTCCTGAAGAGCCTTTTCGTTAACGTCGCA
>JAISQU010000192.1 GCA_031274005.1 Spirochaetales bacterium | reverse complement strand
AAACTGATGGCGTCCGATAAACTGTCAAGCTGTCCGCCGAAACTGGAAGTTGTCTTGCTTAAACGCGCAACCCGCCCGTCCAGTACGTCCGCGATCATGGCAAGAAAAATCATATACCCCGCCCAGGCAAAAACCGTAACCCCGGACCTTCGAAAAATCGAACTTACCATTCCGCCGTCCGATCCCCTGCCGGCGTAGACAATCGCGATA
The DNA here is from genome assembly GCA_031274005.1 of Spirochaetales bacterium. Classification (GTDB taxonomy): domain Bacteria; phylum Spirochaetota; class Spirochaetia; order DTKZ01; family DTKZ01; genus JAISAF01. The sequence continues at coordinate 6,762 of JAISQU010000192.1, read as the reverse complement.
AAACCGCACATGGCGTTCATCAAAGTAATAAGCGACGGAAGAATCGCTATATATTTCAGCCTCATTTTTTTAACGTGCCCCGGCTGGGAATTCCGCCGGCGTCCGAATCTTTTTTCTTTATTCATTGCCGGTACCTGATAAGGGGCGTAAGCCCCGCCCGTACGGCGTCGCCGATTTTCACCGCGATATCGTAGCGCCCGCCTTCGGATGTGGGAAGATACAGCTCCGTGCGGGACCCGAATTTTATCATGCCGAAGCGCTCGCCCTGTTCGTATTCACCCCCCGCTTTCGCGGCGCAAACAATATGCCGCGCGATGGCCCCGCTTATCTGCCGTACCAGAAGCCGGTCATGCGGTTCCGACAGGCGGGTCATCATAATATCGTTGGACTCGTTGACCGCGCCCGATTCCGGGGACATGGCGTTTTTGTAAGCGCCCTTTTTATAAGTTATCTTGTCTATCCGCACCGAACAGGGCGCCCGGTTGATATGAACATTAAAAACGCTTAAAAAAATGCCGATCCGCAGGGCCTTTTGCCCCAAGCCGCCGCCGTCATCAATAACGGAAATATCCGTAACCTTCCCGTCCGCGGGGGAAAGCAAAACGGTCTCATCCCGCGCAACCCTCCGGCCGGGGTCCCGGAAAAAGGAAAGCATCCAGATCAGAATAAGGCTTAAAACAATCTCCGCCGGGACGAGCCAAAAAGCCGGACGGAATACAGCGGCTAAGCCTATCATCACAGCGCAGGTCAGGACAGGAAAAAAAACGACCTGGGGCAAGCCGTATTTTGTAAGAGGTATTCTCATACTTCTTAGTGTATCAAAAGCCGGGACGGCAGGCAAGCGGCATGCGGGCAGACACACATCCGCTCTCTAAGCCGGCGGACCGGAATCGTTCGCGGCTGTGTCTCTGCCCTTCACGGGGGGAGTTGTAAGAAAATAATAGCGCATTTTTTGCGGCGCAAAAAACCGGGCTTTCCGCTGCAATCCCATTGCGCCCCGGGGGCTAACAGACGCGGGAAGAAAAACCAGTAGTTGCACTAAGGCGCACAAAGGGAAAACCTGGAAGAAATGCCGTAATTCTTTGTAGTACCCTGATTAGACTAAATCATAAGAAAAAAATTTTCATCGCAAAGTCGAAAAAGTAAAAAATCCGATTGCAGAAAATGTAGTAACTTATTACATTACAAGAAATTAGATCAAAAAGTTCTGACTTTCTTTTTTCCTTACTTCTTCGACTTATTCGACTTTGTGGTTTTTATATCTGTGGTTTTAGTCCAAACAAGGTACTGGTAACAAATTTGTTACAATAGCACAAAATAGTGCGTAGTTTACAAATAGAGAAACCGGCATTATGCTTCTTATATAGATAGACAAAAATATCAATAAAAAAACAGGAGGCTCTTTATGGTAAAGGGTGGCAGTGGTTCGAGTAACGCGGCGGATGCCAGGACCGCGGGCAAAGAAGCGGCCGGGAAAGCGAAAAGCGGACTTTCCGATGTAAAGATAGCTTTCGCCTACGCCAGTGTGGCCTACGATCTGGAAAAATTGCTTGAGGGTATAGGCGAAGAACTACCGGGGGTTCCCGTTCTGGGAAATACGTCTTTCAGCGGCGTTATTACTCCGGAGGGCTTTATTACCGGGGAGAAGGGTTTTGTCGGAATTCTGACTTTGGCGGGGAGTGATATTACCATAGGCGCCGCGGGCAAGCCCAAGGGCGCGGACGCACGGGAAACGGGGCGGCAGGCCGCCAGGGAGGCGATGAAAAACGCGGGCAAAAACTCCGCGCCGGCCTTTTTTTACATGGCCGCGCCGCCGGGGGAGGAGGAGTTTTTCCTTAAAGGGGTAAGCGATGTTATCGGCCGGGCGCCTTTTTTCGGCGGCAGCGCGGCGGATAACACTATTTCAGGCGAATGGAAACTTTTCGCGGATAAGCGGGTTTTCGCCGATGGTCTTGTCCTCGCCTTTTTCTATACGGATAAGCCTATAACAAATTTGTTTACCGGCGCTTACAGGGAGACCGGCGACACGGGCGTTATTACCAAGGTGCGGGACAAAAGAACGCTGGTGGAGATTGACGGCAAACCGGCGCTTAAAAAGTACGCGGAGTGGACAAAGGTTGACCCGGATACCCTCAAGGGCGGGAATCTGCTGGTGGCTACCATTACGTCCCCCCTGGGCGTCAAGGACAGGCTGGGAGAGCTTACCGCCATTCGGCACCCCATGAACGGGAACGATGATTATTCCATGAACATAGGCGCGAATCTGGCTGAAAAAACGGCTGTTATCCGCATGGAGGCTTCTGTGGATGAGCTTATCGCGTCCGCCTCGGAAGCGATAGGGCAGCTCACGGCAAAGCTGAAAGCGCCTCCGGCGGCGTTCCATTTGGTGCATTGCGGAGGCCGCAGGGCCGGCATCGGCGACCGGATTGAGGAGGTGGCGGCGGGCGTCAGGAAAGCGGCCGGAGGGGTTCCGTTTATTATGGAGTTTACCTTTGGCGAATATGGCTATGAGGATGACGGCAATAACACCACGGGCGGCCTTATGCTGTCCTATACGGGGTTTGCCCAATAAATTTTTTTAAGGAAGGAAAAGTGATATGAAAATGATTATTGACGGAAAGGCGGTGGACGCCTCTGACGGAGCGGTTATCGAAGTAACAAACCCGGCAAACGGCAAGGTTATCGATACTGTTCCTGCGGCTACCGAGGGGGATGTCGCCCGGGCTGTGGAAAAGGCGAAACAGGGGCAAAAAAAGTGGGCCCTGGTTCCTGTCCATGAAAAAGGGGATATACTTCTCAAATTTGTTGATTTGGTTGAGGAGAATAAGGAGAAGCTGGCCCGCACCCTTTCCCAGGAGACGGGCAAGCCTATTACCGAGGCCCGGGGCGAAATAGCGAATATCCCGATTTCCTTTAAGGGTTTTGTGGAGAAGGCCAAGCATCTGTACGGCGAGGTAATTCCCCAGGGGCAGGAGAAAAATCAGGAGCATCATATTCTGCTGACCGTCCGGGAACCTATTGGGGTTGTCGCCTGCGTTATTCCCTTTAACTTCCCCTGCGATCTTTTTGACCAGAAGGTCGCCCCAACCCTCTTGGCGGGAAACGCCGCCATTGTGAAGCCTTCTACGGATAATCCCCTTACCCTCTGCATGCTGACGGATCTTCTTGTCAAGGCGGGCGTTACCGACGGGGCGATTGAAATTGTTACGGGCCGCGGCTCCCAGGTGGGAAGCTGGCTTTGCAAAAATCCTGATGTTCACGCGATTACTCTGACCGGCTCCACGGAAGTGGGTATACAGACCTACAGAAACGCAGCGGATCACTTGGCGCATATAGCCCTGGAACTCGGCGGCAATGACGCCTTTATCGTGAATAAGGACGGCGATGTTGATCTTGCGGTGGAGGAGCTTATCTGGGGGAGGATGTATAACACCGGGCAGGTTTGCTGCGCCTCCAAGCGTTTCCTTGTTCACAACAGCCTTAAGGAGAGTTTTACAGCGAAGGCGGTGGAGCGGATTAAAAAGATTAAGCAGGGCGATCCGGCGGATGAGTCTACCCAGCTAGGCTGTCTTATCAGCGAGAAGGCGGCCATTGAGGTGGAAAAGCAGGTCAATCTTACCGTGCAGCAGGGGGGCAAAATTATTCTTGGCGGAAAGCGGAACGGGGCTTTTTACGAACCCACCGTTATCGCCGATGTCCCCAGGACGGCGGATGTGGCGAAGGATATGGAGATTTTCGGGCCTGTTGTTCCGGTTATAGGCTTTGATACGCTTGAGGAGGCTATTGAGATTGCCAACGCCTCGAAGTTCGGTCTGTGCGGCTGTATCTTTACCGCGGATGTAAAAACCGCCTGGAAGACCGCCGCCCGGCTTGAGTGCGGCGGCGTGGTCATAAACGGAGCGAGTTTCTTCCGCAGTTTTGAGATGCCTTTCGGCGGCTACAAGTATTCCGGCATAGGAACCGAAGGGGTGCTGTCTACCTTTGATGAGGTAACGCGGACCAAAACAATAGTGTTGAAAAATATTATCTGAACAAGTCCAATCTGACATTTGGGCGGGCATATAAGGCTTTGCGCGGCAAAGACGCGCCCGCCCGAATGTTTTCGTTTTCTTTATGAATAGCGCCGCTGTAAAATGTATAAAATACAGCCGGCCTCAAATCACATAATCCCAAAACGGTTCCTGCAAAAATTCCTGATGTTCCCACTGGTTGCGCTCGGCTGTTTTGAACTGGAGTTCCGGATTTTTAACGCTGACCCGGGTTTTTTCCGGCACCGATTTTGTTACAAAGGCATTGCTGCCTATAACCACCCCCTCGCCTATCACCGTCGCGCCTCCAAGAATGGAAGCCCCGGAATAAATGGTAACGTGGTCTTCTATGGTGGGATGCCGTTTCGCCTCCTTGAGGGCCTGCCCTCCCCTGGTGGAAAGGGCGCCCAGCGTAACCCCCTGATAGACCTTTACGTGGCTGCCTATAATCGTGGTTTCCCCTATCACAATCCCCGTACCGTGATCGATAAAAAAATGAGGCCCTATGTCCGCTCCCGGATGAATGTCCACCCCCGTAAGGCTGTGGGCGTGTTCGGTCATAATCCGGGGAATCAGCGGTACTTTGAGGCTGTACAGTTCGTGGGCCAGGCGGTAGACCGTGATGGCGTAAAGCCCCGGATAGGAGGAGATAATCTCATCCCGGCTGTAGGCCGCGGGGTCTCCGTCAAAGGCGGCCGAAACGTCCGTTGCAAGCCTGTCCCGGATTTCCGGCAGCCTGGACAAAAAAGCGAAGCTTAGCTCCTCAGCCTTTTTTAGCACCTCATCCTCCCCCAAGGCAACGTCTTTGCCGTGCCGGAGGGACCGGGAAATCTGCCTTGACAGGCCGTAACTCACCTCTTCCAGAAGTTCCCCGGCGTAGTATTCCACGGTTCCGAAGGAGATGTTTTTTCTGCCGAAGTAACCGGGAAAGATGAGGCAGCGCAGCTTATCCAGAATGTCGATAATAATGCCCCTGTTAAGCTGGTTGCCGGTATCGATCTTGATGATCTCCCCGTGATCCTCATAACTTTTAACAAGGCTGTTTACGAGGTACTTCATCCGCGTATCAATGACCTGTGCCATACGCTTATACCAGTTCGTACAAGGCCCGGACCAGTTTGTCGATCTCCTCCGGGGTATTGTAGAAAGCCAGAGACGGGCGGACGGTACCCTCAAGCCCGAAAAATCTGTGTACCGGCTGGGCGCAGTGATGCCCGGCGCGCACAGCTATTCCCCTGTCGTTAAGATGCCGGCCAATCTCCTCAAGGCCGCGGCCTTCCAGCACAAAGGAGAGGACGCCCGCCTTGTCCGGGGCGGTTCCTATAAGCCGCAGGCCGGGGACGCCGGAGAGTTCGCTTATGGCGTAACGCAGCAGTTCGTGTTCCCAGGCGGCGATGTTTTCCATGCCCAGAGCCGATACATAATCCAAAGCCGCCCCAAGCCCCACGGCGTCGGCGATATTGCCGGTTCCCGCCTCGAATTTAACGGGCGCCTTCTGGTATATGGTACGCTCAAAGGTAACGTCGGCTATCATGTTGCCGCCGCCCTGGTAAGGCCCGGCCTCCTCCAGTACGTCTGTCTTTCCGTAGAGTACGCCTATCCCCGTGGGGCCAAAAATCTTGTGGCCGGAGAAAACAAAGAAATCGGCGTCCAGAAGGCTGACATTAACGGGCATGTGGGACACAGCCTGAGCGCCGTCTACAAGAACCCGAACCCCCCGGCTGTGGGCTATCTGAATCATTTCCGCCGCCGGCGTAATGGTTCCCAGAGCGTTGGAAACCTGGGTCAGCGATACAAAGCGGGTGCTGCGATTAAAAAGCCTGGCATATTCGGAGAGGATGATTTGGCCGCTCTTGTCTATGGGCGCTACCCGCAGAACAGCCCCGGTTTCCCCGGCGATAAGCTGCCAGGGGACGATGTTGGCGTGGTGTTCTAGTATGGTAAGGATAATCTCGTCCCCGGGCCGCAGGAGCCGCCGGACAAAAGCCTGGGCGGCCAAGTTGATCCCTTCGGTGGTACCCCGGACAAAAACAATGTTTTCCTCCGAAGGCGCGCCTATAAACCTGGCGGCCTTTTTCCGGGCTTCTTCGTAAGCTCCGGTGGACCTGTCGGCAAGCTCATGAGCGCCCCGGTGCACGTTGGAGTTCTCATGCTCGTAATAGTAGGTAAGCCGGCCGGTTACCTGGCGGGGCCGCTGGGTTGTGGCGGCGTTGTCCAGCCATACCAGATCGCGCCCGTTCACCCGCTCACTCAGGATGGGAAAATCCGCCCTAATCGCTTCAAGGCTTTTCGGCCCCACATACAAATTGGAGTATTCCCTCGGAAACCCGCCTGTTTTGGCCAACGCCGGCGCCGGCGTAAGGGCGGAGCGGCTTCCCGCCGCCGCGTAACCCGCATCGGCCGCTTGCCTGGACAACACCACCGGCGCGTAAACAGGCGCTTCCGGCGGAAGCGGAGGCTGGGGCCCCGCCTCGGCAAGCCGCTGCCAGTCCGCCAAAACAGGCGCGGCCCGGCCCGCGCCTGCCGCGGTTTCAGCGGCCAGCCGCGTTAGCCCCGCCTCCGGCGCGGCGAACTCCGGAAACCAGTCCGCCGCGAGAGCCGCGATTTCAGCCGGCTCAGGCAAACCCCAGGCTTTTAACTCAGGTGTAGTCATAATAGTCACCAACCTCCACATCCTCCAGCACCGCGAGCGCGTCATCCGCGAGTATCGCGGCGGAGCAGTACAGGGAAAGCA
>JAISQU010000168.1 GCA_031274005.1 Spirochaetales bacterium | reverse complement strand
GAAAAAGGGAAGAAAAAGAAGGAAAAACCGTGGTATTTCCTGTTTTTATCTCAAATCTTACAAATTACCTGGATATAACAAGGTAAAACCCGGGCTTCCAGCAAAAACTTCTTCGACTTTTTCGACTCCTATGATTGCCGGCCCCTGAAAGGGGCTGATGAACCATGCCTTTCCCAATCACCATCGAATCTTTTCTGTGCGGGCTTTCCGGCGCGCTGGGGGTCGTCCTTTCTGTTCCCAAATTTCTTGCCGGCATTAATAGCAGCCTGAACCCGGGGCAGAATTTATCCGGGCTGTTTATAAGCGAAGATTTTATTTTACCCCGGTATAGCCTTTCTGTTTGTCTGCTTTTTCTTTTTGTAATTTTAACCGGCGCTTTTTTTAGCGCCGCCCTGGTTTCAATTGTTTCGGCATGCGCAAAAACCGTTAAAGAAGCTCAGGTTCTGCTTTCGCCTATGGTTATAATCCTTATGCTTGCGGGAATGTCCGGCGCCCTTTATAACGGCAGCTTAAAAAGCATGACCGGTTTAATTGCATTAAATTATGATGTTCCGTTTATCCTTTTTTGAGAGTTGTTCAAAAACAAAAGTTTCCGAACAACTCTAATCGTTAAAAGTTCGGATTTACCGGCGCTTCTATTTCGTTTTTTATCAAATTCAGGCGGACTGCACGCTTGCGGCCGTTACTTCGCTGATGTAGCCTGTAGCCAGAAGGCTTTCAAACAGACGACGGGGCATGGATTCTTTTTTCTCGACTTCATAGCCGTCTTTTATCGTGACAATGTGCACATATAAGGAGTCGTCCGTTTCGGATAGCACGTTCATGCAGGTCTCTGATCCGGTGTGCGCCTTTACTTTGTACTGAAACATTCTTACCTCCGCGGTTTTTGTATCTTTATCAGAGTTGTTCAGAAATCAATATTTCCGAACGACTCTATTGTCATCGGCATTTTCTATACGGGATTTTAGGAAAAAACTTCGGAACTGTAGTCGATGATTTCCTGTTCTATGCCCAGGCCGGTTTCTTCAATTTTGCGAATGAGGCCCGTTATACCGGGGATGGCGCGGGTCTCTTCGCGGATCAGGGCAAGGCGGCGCAGTATGGGTTTTTCCAGCTTTTTGCCGCAGCCGGTGTAGCGCGCGAAGGTCGCGGCGTCCATGCACAGCGGGAGTATGGGTTTGCCGGCGCAGCGTATGAGTTCCTGCAAGATGAGGATGCCGTCGGGATCGAGGTCGCCCGCGTGATGCAGTTCAAAGTCCGCCGCAAGAGTTTCCGCCAGAGCGCGAACAGCGTTGTTGGGATGGCCGCCCGCGTAGATGAGGCAGGCGTAGCGGGGACTGTTTTCCGCGAGGGCGTAGAAAGTCTCAAGGTTTTCAATAAAAAGAGCCCGCGGCGGGCCCGGTTGAATTTCAAGAGGACGGACGCTCCGGATTTTTAGGATCGCGCCGAGCGGCAGACCCATGATGAGGCCGAGGGCGTTTGTAATCGCGGGCGCAGGGGAGGCCGGATCAGAGATAAAAGCGAGTTTCCCGGCGACAAGAGTTTCGGGGAAGGCCCTCAACAGACCGGAGAAGTCAGGAACAGGGACGCATCGTTTGCGCGCGCGGTTCATGTGCCGGCTAAAAATATCCAGAAGGGTTTCGAGGCGTTTTGAGTCGGCATAGAGGCGGACCGAAAGGGCGCGAGGGGTAAGGCCGGGAAAGAGCGCGGCGTTTTGACAAAGGCGCGCAAAGTCACGGACGGCGGCGGCGTCTATGCCCCGCAGGGCGTCTTCAGGGGTGAGCGTTTCGGAAAGAAGAAGGAACAAAGGGGCCGCGTTTTGGGCCGCCGCCTGGGCAGACATATCTCCGGCGGTCTTGCGCGCCGCAAGGCGGGCTTCTTCCGCGATAACAGGGGGAAAGGGTTTTCCGGCAAGGGCGAAGAGTTTTTCCGGGTCGGCGCAAACCAGGGTGGAGAGGGTTTCTCCCCTGCGCCGTCCGGCCCAAATGAGTGAAAGGGCTTTTTGCCTTTCCAGAGATTCCGCGGCTTCAAGAAATGATTCCCGGTCGTCCGGAGGGGCTTTTTCAAAGCCGGAAAAAATTTGCCGCGTTCTTATCCTCAGCGCCCGGCCTCCCGCAGCGGCGGCGGAAGACGGGTAACGTTCCATAAAAGCTTCAATTATCTGCTGTTCCCAGCCGGTCAAAACTCCACCCCAATCACCCCTAAAATGTATGAACCACGCCTTTTCCAATCACAGCATATTTTAAAGTCATTCATTTTGCAACATCCACGGGACATTTTCTCCGCGCTTCGCGCGGAGAAAATGTCCCGACCGGAAATTGCGGTAAAAGCTGCCAGTGCGCTACATGCGGAAAAACAAAGCTCCTGGTTATAACGCAATTGCGCAGCAATTGCCGTGCGGGTTATGCCCTGCCCGCACATTTCCGTGAAAGCGCCCCCGCCGCAAGGCGGGCCGGAAATTGCGGTAAAAACTGCCAGACCGCTTCAGGCTTGTTCACACAGTTTTTCTTTTCGTGCATTTCGTGTTTTTCGTGGTTAAAAGTAAAACCGATGGACACCCCGGTAGTATTGAAAATCAGCTTGCCGATTCCTGCAAAATTCTTTCCGTCAACGGAAACTTTATTATCTTCCATGTTTGCCTTATACGCGGTAAAGTATAGCGCGTCTCCCGCCAGGGCAACAGCACTTACCGCCACTCTAAAAAAATTAATTGCATAAAGTGCAAAAAGCCCGTGGGGCGCAAGGGATTGCAGAGGAAATCCTGCAGGACTTGCGAAGCAAGACCGAGGAATTGGAGCGAAAAGCCCGGTTTTTGCGGCTTTGCCGCAAAAAATGCGCTATTATAACCGGGAAAAAGTAAGTGCTGTTGCCCTGTTGCCCTGCCCCCCTTGCCGTAATCGCGTTTTTCGGCAAAACTATCTGTATTCGTAAAGAAAAAATTATTGAAGGAATAACACATGGTAAAAAATTCGGTAGGTATACTTGGCGCGGGGGCCTGGGGCACGGCGCTGGGAAAGGCGCTCGCGGAGAAGAACTTCCCCGTACAGGTGTGGAGCTTCGAAAAGAGTGTGGCGGATGATATTAATATGTCGCACAAAAACGAAAAATATCTGCCCGGCGTGGACGGCCTGCCTGTGAATCTGACGGCAAGCACGGATATCCGCGAGGCGGCGAACGACAAGGAGTTTATCCTCATTGCCATTCCTTCGCTTTTTATTCTGGGCGCGATAAAAAACATTCTTACGGTGCCCAACGTGATGGAGGGCCGCAGTATCATCGGCATCGTTACCAAGGGTTTTATTACGACCGAGGCGGGGCCGCGGCTTATCGCGGCGGCTCTTGAAGATTATCTTCCGGGTTTTTACAAAAACAACCTTGTGTATATCGCGGGGCCGAGTCACGCGGAAGAGGTAGGCCGCGGTAAACTTACGGGGCTTATCAGCGCTTCGTCCAACGCGAAAAACTCCATCCGCTTCCGCGAGCTGCTTTCGGGGCCGATTCTTATGGTGTACAGTTCTCTGGATATAGTGGGAGTACAGGTATGCGCGGCAATGAAAAACGTTATCGCCGTGGCTTTCGGGATGCTGGACGCGCTGAAAGACCTGACGCCCTTCGTGGGCGACAATACCGAAAGCCTTCTTCTCGCGGCGGGTCTGAGCGAGATTCAGAGTTTCGGCCAGGCGATAGGGGCGACCCATACGGAAACATTTTCGTCCATAGCGGGAGTCGGCGACCTGGATGTTACCTGCCGCAGTCAGTGGGGCCGCAACAGGCGTTTCGGCCGGGAGATTATCCTGAAAAAAATCATCGAGAAATACAAAAATATAGATGATGTTATTTCTCATCTGGGGGAAATCGGCTACCTTCCCGAAGGCGCCGTCGCCTGCAAGGCGGTCAATACTCTGGCCGCGAACAAGGGGTTGAAATTGACGATTACCCGGAGCGTGTACCGCATTCTGAACCGGGAAATTGACCCCATGACCTTAATCAGTGACCTGGTAAAAGACGTAACGCGGCCGGATGACCTTGTAAAGCCTTAGTGCCTGTTCAAAATCTCCTTATAATTCGGAATTTGGGCGCATTTGCGGCGTAAAACGCCGCAAACCGGGCTTTTCGCTCCAATCTTTTGGCTAACGCCAAAAGGATTTCCGCTT
>JAISQU010000065.1 GCA_031274005.1 Spirochaetales bacterium | reverse complement strand
TTTCGGCCCTTTGACCTTTGTATACGGCAAGGGTTTTATAGGGCCTCTTGCCCTGTTGCTGCATTCTCCACAACACGCTCGCGCGTGCGGTTGCCGGGGCATGCTGCAATCCCTGGCGCAGCCCAGGGGCTTCCGGGGATTTTGCACGGAAAAAATTGGTGCACCCATTATACAGCGCCGGACTGCGCGCAGCGCGCGTTACTTTCAGGCATATTGTTGTTCAGCCTGAAAAGTATCGGCGGCTTTCACCGCAATTTCCGCCCCGCCTGCCGGCGGGAACACTATCACGGAAATGTGCGGAAGGTAGATAAACCGGAACGGCAATTGCTGCGCAATTGCGTTATATTCAGGAGCTTGTGTGAACAAGCCTGAAGGGGGTTGGTGGCTTTTACCGCAATTTTCGGGGCCGGCATGCGGTTCACATAAGCGAACCGCATGCCGTCTACTTGCATACCTGGGGCCGGTTTACTTTATACTTACCTTATGCGCGTCACAGCCGACCTTCATATACATTCCCGCTATTCGCGCGCTACAAGCCCGCGGCTTACCCCGCCCTGCCTTGAGCGCTGGGCGCGTGTCAAGGGCATTGCCCTTGTGGGAACAGGCGACTGCACGCATCCGGCCTGGATCGCGGAACTCCGCGGGCAGCTTGAGGACGCCGAAGACGGCCTGTATACGCTAAAAAAAAGCGTACGTGAAGTTTTTGATGCGGGTCCCGCCCTTGCCGAAGGGCTGCCGAATCCCGCGGACACAGAGGCGCCCCGCTTTGTCCTTACAGGAGAGATAAGCACGATTTATTCACGCGGAGCAAAGACCCGCAAGGTTCACCATGTTGTCATTCTGCCCGGTTTCGCCGCCGCCGCGGCGTTTAACGAAAAACTCGCGAAGGCGGGCAACATCAGCTCCGACGGCAGGCCCATCCTGGGCATTGACTCCCGCGACCTTCTTGCCATGCTTCTTGATACGGACGAACGGGCCATGCTCATTCCCGCCCACATCTGGACACCCTGGTTTTCCGTCCTGGGGGCAAAGTCGGGCTTTGACTGCCTTGACGAATGTTACCGCGATTATGCTCCGCATATTCACGCCCTGGAAACCGGCCTGTCGTCAAACCCGCCGATGAACTGGGCCGTGGAGTCTCTGGACAGATTCGCGATTGTTTCCAATTCCGACGCGCACTCGCCCGACAAGCTGGGGCGGGAGGCGACTGTTCTTGAAATGGAAAGCTCATATTCGTCTCTGGCCGCGGCGCTGGGCTGCGCGCGGGTAAACGCCGCCGGCGCGTGCAAAAAGCCGCCCGGCATTATTGAAACCATCGAATTTTTTCCACAGGAGGGCAAGTACCATTACGACGGACACAGAACCTGTGGCGTGGTTTTAAACCCCGAAGAGAGCGCCGCCGCGGAGGGCCTGTGTCCCGTATGCGGGAAGCCCCTTACCTATGGAGTCATGCGCCGCGTTCTGGAACTGGCGGGACGGCCCGTGGACGAAGAAGCCCCCTGCCCGCGGGACTGCCAGGGCACGAACAAGAGGCCCTACCGGTCGCTGATTCCCCTGCGGGAACTTGCCGCGGAGCTTTTTGAAACAGGCGGGGCGTCAAAAAAAGTAAGCGCGGCCTGCGCGTATCTGGTTGAAAAAGCGGGAAGTGAGTTTTCCCTGCTTATGGATATGAGCCTGAGGGACATCGAAAACCTGAAGTGTCCCGGCCTTTCAGGAGAGCTTCTCGCGCTGGCCGTGCGGCGCATGAGAACGGGCGAAGTATCCATAACGCCGGGCTATGACGGAGAGTACGGGATTATCCGCGCTTTCGCGCCGGAGGAGAAAATTGCCGCGGAAAAGAAAGCAGGGCTTTTCGGGGAATTGTTTCCGAACCCCTCAAACGGGGAAAAAGAGAACGGCAAAGTCCCGCCTGAAAAATTACCGAGAGATCTCCGCCGCCGCGCGGGACACACGAACCGCGGCGAAGAAAACGCGGCCGGCGCGAAGTCCCCGACCACCGCGTTCAGCCTTACCGCCGATCAGGAAAAAGCGGCCGGCCACGAAAAGGGTCACGCGCTTATTATTGCCGGGCCGGGGACGGGGAAAACAGCTTTGCTTGCCGCGCGGATCCTGCGTTTGATTTCCGGCGGCGCGGACCCCGCGTCCATTCTCGCGCTTACCTTTACGGTCAAGGCGGCCGCGGAACTGAGATCCCGCATAGACAAAACCCTGGGGGCGGAAAACGCTCAGACCGGAGCGGACCGCGAAAAAATTACCGCGGCGACTTTTCACTCCTTTTGCGCTTCCGTTTTGCGGGAACACGCCGAAGAGGCCGGGCTTTCCGCCGCTTTCCGCGTTCTGGACGAGGAAGAACAGAAAGCGGTTCTGGAAGACGCCGTGCGCTCCGCCGCAGCCATGCCCGGAGGCGGAGGACTAAGCGCGCGCAAAGCGGGCGCTTACATTGAAGAGCGAAAAAGGTTCCTCCTTTTACCGGGCGCAGGTTTGCCGGCGCTGCCGCGCCTGAACGCCCTTACCGCGGAAACAGGCGTACCGGAAGCGGACCCCCGGCTGGAAACGGTGTACGCGGAATACCGCGGCCGCCTCAGGGCGCGCGATGCTTTGGATTTTGATGATCTTGTATCGGGAGCGGTACGGCTTTTTGCGTACCGCGCGGACATACTCGCGCTATACCGCGGCCGCTTCCGGTATATTTTTGTGGACGAATACCAGGACGTCAATTTTTCCCAGTACGCCCTGATACAGTTACTGGTTCCGGCCCAAGCGGCGGCGGGGGAAACAACGCAGGAAACGCCCCAACTCTGCGTCATAGGCGACCCCAACCAGGCCATATACGGCTTCCGGGGCGCCGACGCCCGTTACATAGGGCGTTTCCTGGCGGACTATCCCGGCGCGGCCGTGTACCATTTGTCAAAAAGTTTCCGCTGCGCCGCGCCGATTATATCCGCTGCGGGCAGCCTTGTGGATACGCGGCTTGAAGGATTCTCCGGAAATAAAACCGTAAGACTGTACCGCTGCGGCTACCCCACGGAAAAGGCGGAGGCCGAAGGCATAGCCCGCCGCGTTTCTCGGCTTATCGGCGGTACAACGTTTTTCGCGCTCGATTCAGGCGTCGCGGGCGCCTGCTCCCCGGAAGACGGCGGCCTGCGCAGCCTGGGGCAGTGCGCCATACTCCTGCGGGCCTCGGCCCTGTCCGGGCCCATAGAAAAAGCCCTCAAGGATCACGGCATACCCTTTCACCTGATTGGGGAAAACCCCTGGCGCGAGGAATTATCCGTGTATGTGGACGCGCTCAGCATTCTTACGATACACGCCTCAAAGGGACTTGAGTTTGACCATGTATTTGTCGCGGGGCTTGAAGAAGGTATTCTGCCCTTTACCCTGTATGCGGAAAACGGCAAAACCGACGAAGCGGACATCGAAGAAGAGAAACGGCTTCTCTACGTTGCCATGACCCGCGCGCGTGAAGGGCTGTATCTTTCATGGGCAAAAACCCGGATATTTCAGGGGAGGAAACTCGACCGCGGACCAAGCCGCTTCCTGAGCTGTCTGGAAAATCTGGTTCCCCTTGAACGGGAAAAACTTCCGCCGCGGGAAAAAGACCCCCAACTGCGGTTGTTTTAAGAGCTTCAGAAACCGGCGTTAAAAAAAGGCGCCCCGCGGGTAAGCCTGCGGATACTTTAGGATACTGTCGGACTTCTCATACATGTGAGCCGAAGACGGCTAGTGTACCGTCTCGTTGACAAATGGCTTAATGAAGTCAAACCACGGACCTCACGGACCACACAGAAAAACCGAGAAAACCCAAAGAATATGAGATATTTAGGACGATTTTGCTTCATTAT
>JAISQU010000017.1 GCA_031274005.1 Spirochaetales bacterium | reverse complement strand
TCGATTGGAGACGCCCGGGAAAGGCTGGCGTCGCTCTATCCTAAGTTTGAGATTCCAGAGGCATAAGCTGGACACAATTATGCAAATTGTCAACGAGACAGTACACTAGTATCTTGATTACACTAAATCATGCTGTTGCCCTGCCTGTCTTCCGGTACCTCTTGAGCTTTTCCCTGAGTCCTGTTAAATTCCCGGCAAAGGAGAGTTCATGATGATTGAGATATTTACCGACGGAGGCTGCAGCGGAAATCCTGGGCCGGGGGGATGGGCTTTCCTCGCCATCCGCGATGAAACCGAATACCGGGCATCCGGCGGTGAAACCGACACCACAAACAACAGAATGGAACTGACCGCGGTCATTCAGGCCCTCCAGTGGGCCGCCCCTGCAGGCAGCGCGGTACGCGTATCCACCGATTCGCAGTATGTTCAGTTGGGAATCTCAAGGTGGATACTCTCATGGGAAAAAAACGGCTGGAAAACCGCCGATAAAAAACCGGTCAAAAACAGGGATTTATGGCAAAGGCTCAGGGAGTTGTCGCTCAAGATGAATCCCGAATGGGTATGGGTCAAAGGACACGCAGGCAATCCCCGCAACGAGGCCTGCGACGCGATGGTTCGGACGGAAATCAAAAAGCTGCTAGAATGAAAATGAAGACCGTTTGGCCTGAATGCCTTTCAGCGTATCAAGAAGCTGATCCGCCGTAGGCAGCTCGGAGACGCACATAAGAAGATAAGACTTGTTTTGTCTCCATACAACAGGAACAAACAGGGGGAAAAACTCAGAGGTCAGATCCGTAGCCGGAATCAGATCCTTGAATTCCATTATTCTTTTGATAGGCCACTGAGCGACAATAGCTTTCCCGGTATCCTGTATGCCCTCGGTTATCTGACTAAAAAGAGGCAGCTTAAACTTTTTCGCAGTCCGATCCAGAAGCCCTATCTGATATTTCATACTGAGCATCTGGCCTTCGACGCTTAACAGCGCGCTGAAAAAAGAAGACGGGAAAGACCGGGATATTGCCATAAGAGATTTTGTAATCCCCGTATCGTCGGCGCGGAATCCCCTCAGAAAGAGGTCATACCGGAAAAAACCGTCCGGACTCATAATGGCGCCGGGTTTCTGCGCGTCGAAGCCCTCGTCCCGGTTATCGCGCGCGGATAGATCCTCCGTGTCCATCTCCACAATTTGCTGTAAATCAACACCCAAATCACTGAAAAGGTCATCTATACCCCAGTTGCTTCGTGTTGTGCCGCTCAGCATATCCGTAGAAGCGATTTTCTTTTTCCTGGCTTCTATTTCGGGAACGGCCGGAGATTCCTCTTCCGGAAAATCCATGGGAAAATAACAAAGCTTCCCCGCTTTTGCAAGCTGTTCCAGTCTGTACAGGCCCTTTGACGCCAGGGCAGAGGTTCCGGCCTGCTGCGCGGCTTTCAGGCTCGCGTATGTATTTTCAGAGAAAATAGCCGGATGAGAAGAAGTTTCTTCAAGAACAGCCTCGCCTTCCTCAAGTTCCGCGGCATTCGGCTGCTCATCTTCGAGAGCTTCCGCCTCCTCAAGATCATCAACTTCCTCAAGATCGTCCATCTCTTCAGCGTCAGCGGTCTCCGGTTCCTTCTGCGCCGCTTCAACCGCAGCCGCGGGCTCTATCTCTTCGGCAGCCTCAGCCTCTTCCACAGTTTCGGCAATTTCCTCAGCCCCGGCCAATTCTTCAGCGGCCGGAATTTCTTCAGCCTCCGCGGCCTCTTCAACCTCGGACAGCTCCTCCACAGTCTCCGCCCCGGCAAGTTCGGCTTCTTCCGCGGATTCTTCAAGTTCTTCCGCGGATTCGGCTTCTTCTACAGGTTCCTCGAGTTCTTCCACGGATTCGACTTCTTCCGCGGCCTGGACTTCCTCAACCTCATCGGCCTCGGCAATTTCCTCAATGGCCTGCGCTTCGTCGGCATCCTCAGCCAATTCTTCGGCCGCCGAAACCTCTTCCATCTCATCGCTCAGCTCTTCCACGGCCTCTTCATCTTCTCCTGATTTTTCCGCAGAAGCTTTAGGCGCCGGGGCTTTTTTGGGCGCCGGTATTTCGGATGGACGCGCCCGCGGAGCGGACAGCGATTGCAGATTCGCGACAACCTTTTCTACTATGCCTTCAAGTTTTTCGATTTCCACCGAAGACTTCTGCTCCGCTCCACGGGAAGTCAGAACAGAAATAATTTCATCCCAGCTTTTATCAACAAGCCGGTCAAGTTTCTCCTCGTCGCCCTTACTGATTTTTCCCAGACCGTGCTTCAGTTCCTGGCGCACATCATCCCTGCGGATTTCCAGCTCCGATCTCCACTTCTGCCAGTCGATTTCCCCTTTCCGGTCAAGATATTCCCGAAGCAGGTTGATCTGAAATTTCTTTATTCTTTCCGCCAGTACCAGGGAGGCGTCCTGCCGGATACTCAATATAAGGAAGAGCGCCAAAAAAGTTGTCAGAAAAACAGAAAAAAGCAGAATCCCCTTCATTATGGGACTCAACGTAAACTGGTCGTCGCCGATAAAAATTCCTATGCGCAATGCGCCGTTCAAAGGTTTATCAAAGAAAACATATCTGCGGCCGTTTTCATTCTGAAAAGCCGGACTTTCTCCTGTCTTCCCATCCCAGTACGCCGCCACTGTTTCCCGTATTTCGGAGTTACGCGCGGCAACATTCGACCGCAGAAGAATACCCTTTGTCTGCACAAAAGCAATATCATCGCCGGGATTCAGGGTTTCATTCCTGAAAAGATAGGTCCGCAGACCGTCCAGCGAAACATAAAAAAGACCATACCCCGTATGCGCATTATACCTGTCGTATATACGGAAAACATATACAAACGCCTGGTCCACGGGGCTTACAACCATATAAGCGTCTTCCCCGGAACCTTCGGCGCGGGCAATGAAATCCGCCGATCCGCCGCCGGTAAAAAAATCATACTCAACGGACTGGTCCGTTGTATTGCGTATGTCGGAACCAAGGGTACTGTAGTGAATCTGCCGCCATTGCGGATCAACAAAGCGGATAATCACAAGCGAAGGTATATCTTCCTGGAGTTTCCCGAAAACATTTGTCCGGGTTGTAATATCCTCGCGGCTCTGGTTTCGCAGAAAAATCGTCCTTATCCAGTCGCCCGCACACACCGCAGCGTAGCGTTCAAGGTTGGTTTTATGGAATTCCTCAATGGAGGCCGCCGTTTTCGCAAGGCCGCGGTCTATCTCGGCGCTGACTTTCCGGTCATAAAAATTGCTTTCGATATAATTAAACAGCCCCGAGAACGCAACAAGCGCAAAAGCGCTAAACAGCACTACGGCCACGAGGAGACTCAATGAAAATTTCTGTACCGTGCTCATCTTGCGGATTTTGCTCCTGGCAGATTCAGATATTCTCTTTATATATCGGCAAATCACGGCGTAAAATAAACCATTACAATATAAGAGTATAATATACAGAGAATTTAAAAAAAAGGGTATCAAAAGATACCCTTTACCGTCCAGTCATTTTGTTATCTATTTTCAGGGCATCGGCGTTTACTCTTTCTCTTTATTAATAGCGCATTTTTTGCGGCAAAGCCGCAAAAAACCGGGCTTTTCGCTCCAATTCCTCGGTCTTGCTTCGCAAGCCCTGCGGGATTTCCGCTACAATCCCTTGCGCCCCGCGGGCCTTTTGCACTTCGTTCTGTCTCATTTCTTAAAACTCTGCTTTTTTGACAATTTTCCGACGGCTAAAAAAGTAAACGACTATACCCTGTTATCTATTTCCCCTCCGCCGGTTTCTTCTCCTCGGTCTTTTTTTCCTTCTTCGCCTTTATTTTTTCCCTGATTTTCCGGTCAACAAGTTCCAGGATAACAATTTCGCTGCCATCCCCCTCCCTGTAGCCCAGCTTCAGTATTCTTGTATACCCGCCCGGCCGGCTCTGGTAACGGGGGCCCAGTACGGTAAACAGTTTTGCCAGAACAGCTTTGTCGTGAATCCGCCTGGCGGCTATCCGCCGGTTATGGACCGAGTCCTCTTTGGCCCGCGTCACAAGTTTTTCCGCGGTTTTACGGATTTCTTTCGCCTTTGCCTTGGTTGTTTTAATCCTCTCATGGCGAAAAAGAGAAATAACCATATTTCTATGGAGGGCCTTTCGGTGCGCGGACCTCCGGCCAAGGGTGTTAAAACCAATTTTATGCTTCACTGGTATCTTCCTTCTTTCTTCTTACGGTCTTCAGCGCTTTTTTCAGCGCGGTGTAGTCAGTCATCCCCAGGCTCAGGTTCCACTCTTTGAGTTTGTCCTTGATCTCCAGAAGGGATTTCTTTCCAAAATTGCGCGTTTTGGCAATATCATCTTCAGTCCGCATGGTCAGGGCCCCAATGGTTCTGATATTCGCGTTCTTCAGGCAGTTGCTTGAACGAACAGACAACTCAAGCTCCTCAACCGGCGTTTCAAGAAGTTTCCGGACATTCTCTTCTTCCTCGTCTACATCCCCGTCAGATTCCAGGCCGTCCTCATCAAAATTGATAAAAATCGTAAAATGATCTTTGGCGATTTTCGCGGCTTCCGCAAGAGCGTCTTCCGGGCGCATGGAACCATCGGTCCAGATTTCCATCGTCAGCTTATCATAATCAGAACGCTGCCCCACGCGGGTATCCTCAACACTGTGTTTCACCTTTTTTATGGGAGAAAACACCGCGTCAATGGGAATCGTACCAATAACCTCTATGTACTTATCATTGACTTCCGCCGGAATATAGCCCCTGCCCAGATCAATCTGAATCTCTATGTCAAAATGAGCGTCATCCATCGTTGTGGCAATATGAAGGTCCTTATTATAAACCTTAATAAATTCATCGGTCTCAAGGTCTCTGCCGGTCACATTCGACTTGCCTCTCACTTCAAGGGCAATGGTTCTCTCTTCCTGATCGTCTTCCAGCCTCATCTGCAGGAATTTAAGGTTATTGATAATATCGGGGGTATCTTCCACGACGCCGGGAATAGACTCATACTCACTGGACAAAACATGAGCGTTTCCGTCCTTGTCATACGAGGTTATACGCACCGCGGTAACAGCATACCCCTGTATGGATGAAAGTAAAATCCGTCTCAGCGTATTCCCTATCGTCGTGCCAAAGCCGCGCTCAAAGGGATAAGCGACGAATTTTCCATAGTCGGAAGCAACTTCACTGTGCTCAAAGGTAATCCCCTTGGGCCGCTTAAATCCCTTCAGAAGGTTCTTGCGTGCCATGTACGCTCCTTACTTAGAATATAACTCGACGACAAGCTGTTCTTTGATATCCGCAAGATCAGTAACATCATTTCGCCGGGGAACAGCCCGTAAAAATCCGACCAGGGCGTCAGGGTTAACTTCCAGCCAGGGCGCGACGCCCGAACGGGTGTATTCCTTCATGCTCTCCTTAACAGAAAGCAGTTTTTTCGCCTTTTCGCCCAGTTCCACCTTGTCATCAACCCTTAGTTGATATGAAGGGATGGTAACCCGCTTGCCGTTTACAAGAATATGCCCGTGTGAAACCAACTGCCGGGCCTGCTTTCGGGAAGAAGCAAAGCGCATACGGTACACAATATTATCAAGCCTTTTCTCCAGAAGAGCGATCAGCGAATCGCCCGTTCTTCCCGGCATTCCCGCCGCCTTCTGAAAAGTAATCTTAAACTGCTTTTCCAGCATGCAATAGATTCTCTTCATTTTCTGCTTTTCGCGCAGCTGAACCCCGTAATCCGTCCGTTTACCCTGGCGGCTGCGAAGCCCCTTACCCGGCGCCGGACGTTTCCTCGTAACGGCGCAATGGTCGCTAAAACATCTTTCGCCTTTCAGAAAAAGTTTACTGCCTTCGGCCCTGCACAAACGGCACTGGGGCCCCGTATATCTAGCCATTCTTTTAGCTTCTCCCTTATACTCTTCGTGTCTTGCGGGGCCTGCACCCGTTATGGGGAATAGGGGTAATATCCCGTATGGACTTAACCTTCAGCCCCAAAGCGCCCAAAGACCGGACGGCGGACTCGCGGCCCACCCCCGGCCCCTTTACAAAAACATGCACTTCCCGCAGGCCATAATCCATCGCCTTCTGCGCGGCGGTTTCGGCTGTAGTCTGCGCCGCGAAGGGCGTAGACTTCTTCGCCCCGCGAAAGTTCAGGCCGCCCGCGCTGGCCCAGGACACGGCGTTGCCGTTAATATCCGTTATTGTAACAATGGTATTATTGAAAGTCGCCTGAATATAGACCTTCCCTTCATAAACCGTCTTTTTTTCTTTCTTTTTCTTTACCTTGGCCACATTCAACCCCTTTCTTTAAACTGCCTTTTTCTTTCCGGCGACCGTCTTCTTCTTGCCTTTGCGGGTTCTGGCGTTTGTCCGCGTTCTCTGCCCGCGTACAGGCAATCCTCTTCTGTGACGCAGCCCGCGGTAACACCCTATATCCATAAGGCGCTTTATATTGAGGGAGACTTCCGTCCGCAGGCGGCCCTCCACCTTATACTCGTTTTCAATAACATTTCGCAGCTCATTGATCTCATCGCTTGACAAATCATTTGCCCGCTTGAAGGGATCAATTTTTGTGGTTGCGCAAATCTTCCTCGCCGTTGAACGGCCAATCCCGAAAATATAGGTCAGCGCAATGTCCAAATGCTTGTTTGGAAGGTCAACGCCAGCAATACGAGCCATGAAATCCTCCTACCTCTGTCTTTGTTTGTGCTTGGGATTAACGCACACAATCCGCAAAACGCCACGCCGCTTGATAATTTTACATTTATCACAAATCGGCCGAACACTCACCCGTACTTTCATATCTAACCTCGCCTATAAATTTCTCGATCGAATCTTCCCGCGTTTCACCAAACCCTCGTGATGGTGCATTTTCAGGTGCCCCTCAATCTGGGACATGGTATCAAGGTTGACTCCCACCATAATCAAAAGGGACGTGCCTCCCATAAGATACGCCAAATCCGACGGAAAGTTGAAAAACTGCTGAACAAATGTCGGAATTACCGCGATAAACGCCAAGAACAGTGACCCTGGCAGTATAATCCTATTCAAAACTTTAGTAAAGTATTCTTCCATCTTTTCGGATCTTATCCCCGGAATGGAACCGCCGTTCTCCCGAATATTTCGGGAAATCTCAACAGGATTCAGGGACACCTGGGTATAAAAATACGCAAAAAAGATAATCAGCAGCGTATAGATAACCAGGTAAGGAATTCCCGTGGGCCGCAGCCAGTAGGCAAAGTCCGACAACCACTTAACCTGGGCGCCAAGATTGCCCGCTATTTGCAGGGGAAAAGTCAAAACCGACGAAGCGAAAATAACCGGAATAACCCCCGAAGGATTGATCTTGAACGGTATATAGGTGTTCTGGGCGCCGTACATCTTTCTTCCGACAACCCTCTTCGCGTAATTGACGGCAATCTTCCTTTGTCCCTGCTGCTCCAGAACAACAAGAGCTATAACAACAATGAACATAAGAAAAACAACAAGAACAAAAACAGGGTTAAGTTCCCGCGCCTGTATCAGCTTTAGAAGAGAGTACAGGGAATCAGGCAGACGCGCCACAATACCCGCGTAAATAATGAGGGAAATACCGTTTCCCACGCCCCTCTGGGATATCTGCTCCCCCATCCACATAAGAAACAGGGTGCCTGCCGTTACCGTCAGCATTGCCAAAAGCGTATAAGAGAGCTTCCCCATTGTCAAAGCGTTCGGTATTCTGTCCGCGTAAATGGTAACGGCGTAGGATTGTATAAGGCATACGACAACCGTTCCGTAACGGGTATAGCGGTGTATCTTCTTGCGGCCGCCTTCTTCTTCGGAAAGTTTTTTCAGCGACGGAAAAACCAGAAGCATAAGCTGCATAATGATAGACATGGAAATATAGGGCATAATGCCCAGCATAAAAATCGAGAAATTCTTAAAAGCCCCGCCGGCAAAGAAATCAAGATAATCGGTTACGGAAACCAGTCCGCTTGATTCCTGCGCGATAAAATAGAGCTTCAGGGCATTCACGTTGATTCCCGGTATCGGCAGCGTCGCGCCAAAACGAAAAACAACCAGCAGCGCCACAGTAAAAAGAATCCTGTTACGCAGATCTTTTATGCGAAAAATGTCGATTAAAACGTTACCCGCCATGTAGCCGCACCTATTCCTTTGCTTCTTCTGTTACGACAGACCCGCCGGCCTTCTGGATTTTCTCTTTTGTCGCGGCCGAAAGGCTGCAGGCGCTAAAAGTCAGCTTTTTGGTAAACTCACCCCTCGCCAAAATCTTGACATGATTATCCCGTTTTTTAATGACGCCTTTTTCTCTCAGAGTTTCCAGATTAACGGTTTCTCCGTCCGCGTATTTTTTCTCGATTATGTCAAGGTTAACAGCCACATTCACAATCTTGAAAGGATAGTTGGAAAAACCCCGCCGGGCAATGCGCCGGTACAGGGGCATCTGGCCGCCTTCAAATCCCGGCCGCACGCCGCCGCCCGAACGGGAGTTCTGACCGTTACTTCCCCGGCCGGATGTTTTTTGCAGCCGGCTGCCTGTTCCGCGGCCAACGATTTTTCGTTTCTTTTTCGCGCCCTTGGGCGGTTTTATATTGAAACATTCGGAGTTTTCCATAATTAATCAATCTCCCTGACTTCTACCAGATGAGCAACAGTCCGCACCATCCCCCGGATGGCAGGATTGTCATTCTGAACAACTTTTGAGTTTATCTTCCGCAGTCCCAGAGCCTGTGCGGTCCGCCTCTGAGCCGGTTTTCCGCCGATAAGGCTTCGAATCAATCGAATTTCAATTTTTTCCGCCATGTTAACCCCACAAATCCACCAGGGATTTTCCCCGGTTTTTTGCCATACTTTTTGCGTCCAGCATATTCTCCAGCCCGTTAAAAACAGCTTTGACTGTATTTATGGGGTTACGCGACCCCATGGACTTTGACAGAATATCGCTCACGCCGCCCACTTCCATAATGGCCCTCACAGCCCCTCCGGCGATTACACCTGTTCCCGGAGCGGCGGGCTTAAGAACAACCTTGGCGCTCTTAAAACGTCCTATATACTGATGGGGGAGAGTGTCTTTTTTCCGCGGAATACTCACGAAACTTCTCTTCGCTTTGTCTATACCCTTGCGGATAGCCTCGGAGACATCGTTGGCCTTGCCAAAACCATAACCAACCCTGCCGTTCCTGTCGCCGACAACAACAAGCGCTGAAAAAGAAAACCTGCGGCCTCCCTTTACAACCTTCGCGACCCGGTTGAGGCTAATGAGCTTTTCCGCGAATTCCTTGCTTTTCTCTGTTCTTTCGTGCTCCACTATGGATCCCCCTAAAATTCAATCCCCGCCTTGCGGGCGCCGTCGGCCACTGCCTTGACAACTCCGTGAAACAGATACCCGTTCCGGTCAAAAACAACCTTTGTGATATTGGCCTGCTTCATCCGGTCGGCCGCAGCCTGTCCGATCTTCTGCGCATCGTCAACGGTATTCCTGACGGAAGCCAGTTCCTTTTCCATGTTTGACGCCGACACAAGAGTCCGCCCCGTGGTATCGTCAATAACCTGCACATAGGTATGCCTGTTACTGCGGAAAATTGTCATCCGGGGTCTTTCCGGCGTTCCGTAGATCTTTTTGCGCACCCGAAGTTTTCTGCGCGCCCTCTGCGCGTTTTTCAGTTCAATTCTATTCATAGTCTACCTACTTGACTCCGGTCTTGCCGACTTTCCGGCGTATAGTTTCAGTTTCATACTTGATACCCTTGCCTTTATAAGGCTCCGGCGGCCTGATTGAACGGATTTCCGCGGCAACCTGCCCTACTCTTTCCTTATTTATGCCGCTGACAATCACTTTACTTTGTGATTCGCACGCAATTTTAATCCCTTCGGGGATGGGATACTCAACAGGATTGGAAAACCCGAGACTCAGCACAAGGTTATTCCCCTGAATCTCCGCCCTGTAACCGACGCCATTGATAAGAAGCGCCTTCTGGTATCCCTTTGTTACTCCCACAACCATATTATCAAAGAGTTTCCGGTACAGCCCGTGCATCGCCCGCGTTTTCTTCAGTTCGTTTCTGCGCGTTACGATTCCCAGGTTATTCTCAACCCTGATTTCCACGTCGGGATGAATGGTCTGTGACAGTTTGCCCCCGGGACCCTCAACGGATAAAACCTGAGAAGCCATCAGGACTGTTACTCCCTGCGGAATTTGAACCGGCATTTTTCCTATGCGCGACATATCTTACCCCTTACCAAACCGAACAAATAAGTTCACCGCCAACCTTTTTCTCAAAGGCCTTCTTTCCGGTGGTGACGCCCGCCGATGTTGAAATGATCAACGTACCATAACCATTGAATATGCGGGGCATACCCTTGTAGCCCGAATAGACACGGCGGCCGGGCGTGGAAATCTTCCGCAGCCCGTGAATGATGGGATTCTGCCCGTCATCGTATTTCAGAAAAACCCGGATATAGTTGAGATTATCCTGATTGATTTTCTTGAAATTCTTGACATATCCCTCATTCTTCAGGATCTTAACGATCTCAAGTTTCAGCCGGGATGTAGCAATATCCACCTTTTCAAAGCGAGCCATACTCGCGTTACGTATTTTTGTCAACATATCCGCAATGGGATCGGAACAGCTCATACTCTACTCCCTACCAGCTAGATTTCGTAATTCCGGGAATCAAACCCTCGCTCGCAAACTTTCTAAAACACAACCTGCACATCTGAAACTTACGGATATACCCGCGCGGCCTTCCGCAAAGTTTACAGCGGTTGACCCTCCTCGTACTGAACTTCGGCTTTCTCTGAGCCTTGACGATCATCGCTTTTCTTGCCATCGATTCCCCACCTGTTATTTTCTGAACGGCATTCCGAGCCTGGCGAGAAGACTTTTCGCTTCCGCGTCGGTTTTCGCAGTTGTTACAACGGCAATATTCATGCCGGTCACCTGCTCAATCTTGTCATAATCAATTTCCGGGAAGATTATCTGTTCGGTAATCCCCAGGGAATAATTTCCGTGTCCGTCAAAGGCGTTGGCGTTGACGCCGCGAAAGTCTTTAACCCGCGGAAGCGCGACATTCACAAGCCTGTCAAGAAACTCATACATCCGCACGCCCCGCAGGGTAACCTTAACGCCGATTTCCTGACCTTCGCGGATTTTGAAGTTCGCTATGGACTTTCGCGCCTTTGTCTTGATCGCCTTCTGCCCGGTGATCTGGGTGACTTCCTGCACAGCGGATTCAAGAAACTTTTTGTTTGTTACCGCCTCCCCCACTCCCATACTGACAATGATTTTTTCGATACGGGGTATCTGCATGGAAGATGTATAGGAAAAATCCGCCTTCAGTTCCGGGGCAACCTTCTCTTTGTATATCTTCTGTAACCGTGGTACCTGCGTCTCTTTCGCCATTTTTATACACCCTCTCCGCATTTTTTACAGAAACGTACCTTCTTGCCGCCTTCAAACTTGTATCCGGTCCGTACAGGTCCGCATTTCTTGCAAACAACCATGACGTTTGAAACATGAATCGACCCTTCGACCGTAATAATTCCGCCGCGGTCATTCTGTTTCTTCTTCTTGATTGCCTTCTTGACCATGTTCAGGCCTTCAACAAGGACACGGCCCTTTATCTGGTCAACCCGCAGAACCCGTCCGCTTTTACCCTTTTCCTTTCCGCTCATCACCCGGACTTCGTCATTTTTCTTTATACGGAAAGCAGTCTTTGTCTTTTCCATTTGAGCTATCTCCTACAGGACTTCCGGCGCCAGAGACACGATCTTCATAAAAGATCCTTCCCGAACATCCCGAAGTTCCCGTGCGACAGGGCCGAAAATTCGCTTACCCTTGGGATTCATACCCGCGTCAATAATAACGCACGCATTATCATCAAAACGTATATAGGTACCGTCAGGACGCCGGAATTCCTTGGCAGTACGTACAATGACGGCCTTTTCCACATTACCCTTTTTTACCTGAGCGTTTGGAAGAGCGTCCTTTACAGCCACAACAATAATATCGCCCACGCCCGCATACTTGCGCTTGGACCCGCCAAGCACTTTTATACACTGTGCTATCTTGGCGCCTGAGTTGTCCGCAACATTCAGGAAAGTTTCCACTTGAATCATAACGTCCATCCTACCTTTCGAAAACTCATCAGCCTTACCTGGCCCGCTCAACAATTTCCACAAGCCGCCAGCGTTTGTCCTTGCTGAGGGGCCGCGATTCAACGACCCGCACCAGATCCCCTATGTGCGCCTCGTTTTTCTCGTCATGCGCCTTAATCTTTTTTGTCTTGCTGACATACTTTTTGTACAGCCCGTGCAGTTGACGCGAAGATATCTGCACCACGATTGTTTTCTGCATTTTGTCGCTTACCACCTGTCCGGTAAGCATCTTCTTTCCAGTCTTTTTTTCGCCGGTCGTTTCCACCATCAATCTCCTAATGATCCCGCTGCTTTTCCGGATTTCTGATGAAGCAGAGTATTCACGCGCGCTATCTTGCGCCGCAGAACACGTTTCTCCAGGGGATTTTCCACATGCCCCATAACCATATCAAACCTGAGTTTGAAATATTTTTTGGTCAGCTCAACTTTCTTCGCCGCAAGCTCAGCCGGCGTCAATTCCTTGAAAGAATCTTTCATCCTCGCCACCTATTCCTTTCTCTCGAAAAACTTCGTCCTGACAGGCAGCTTGCTCCCCGCAAGATTCAGAGCCTCTTCAGCAAGTTTCTTCTCAACGCCCGCAATTTCAAACATGACCGTACCCGGCTTAACAGCCGCCACCCAGTATTCCGGGTTTCCCTTGCCCTTTCCCATGCGGGTTTCCGCCGGTTTTTTAGTATAGGGCACATCCGGAAAAATCCTGATCCAGACTTTGCCGCCCCTTTTCATGTGCCGCGTCATGGCAATACGGGCCGCCTCAATCTGCCTGTTGGTAATCCATTTCGGATCCATGCATATAAGGCCGTACTGACCAAACTCGAGACTATTATTTCTTGTAGCATAGCCGCCCAGGGTTTTCTTTACCTGCCGCATGCGTTTACGGTATTTTGTTCTCTTCGGGCTTAACATATATTAGCTCCTCGCATGTTCCTTTTCTTTATCCCTGCGCTTGCGGACAAGGGCGCCGGCGTCTTCCTTTTTGTCTCTGCGGTAAACCTCACCGGCGAAGACCCAAACCTTTACGCCTATAGCTCCGAAAGTCGTATGGGCTTCTGTAAAACCATAGTCAATATTCGCCCGCAGGGTATGAAGAGGAACACGGCCTTCCCTGTACCCCTCGGTCCGCGACATTTCTGCGCCTCCAAGCCGTCCGGATACCCGTACCCGCACCCCCTGGACTCCCGCCTTTATCGCGCCGTTTATAGCCATTTTCAGAGTTCTGCGAAAAGAGGAACGCGCCTTAAGCTGCCGGGCGATATTCTCCGCTATAAGCTGGGCGTTGGTTTCAGGACGTTTGATTTCCTTTATCTTGAGCTGAATCTTCTTGCCTGCCATCTTTTGCAGCATAGAGCCAATTTTTTCGATAGTAGCGCCTTTTGTTCCGATTATAACGCCGGGGCGGGCGGTATGGATAAGCAGGGTAATCCTCTGGGGATGCCTGATGATTTCCACTTCGGCAATTTCGGCGCTTTTTGCTTCCGGGCAGTCGGCAAGTATCTTACGCAGACGCAGATCCTCATGCAGGGTTTTTGCATATTCCCTCGGATCAACGTACCACTTCGATTTCCAGGTCTTGTTTATTCCCAGCCGAATACCATTCGGATTTACTTTCTGTCCCACCTTACGCCCCCGCCTTTGACTTTGAGATTTCGTCCACAACAACCGTTATATGGCTCATCCTTTTGAGGAGCATGTCCGCGCGGCCGCGGCCGCGGAGCCACATTCTTTTCATCCGGGGCCCGTCATTTACGAGAAGCTCCCGAATATACAGCATATCCTCATCAAGGTTTTTGTTCCGGTAGAGTGCGTTTGCCGCGGCCGATTTCACAACCTTGCGCAGCAGTTTCGCCCCCTTGTGGGGAAGAACATCAAGCAGCGCCACCGCTTCCGCATAAGGCTTGCGCCGGATATTGTCCGCGACTCTGCGCACCTTTGACGGTGAAATAAGAAGAAATTTCGCTTCCGCCCTGTAACCTGTTTTCTCTGCCATGGTTTTTCCCCTTACTTCTTCTCGGCCTTTTTATCGGACCCCGAATGCCCGCGAAATATCCTGGTTGGCGAAAACTCGCCCAGCTTATGCCCGACCAGGTTCTCCGTAATATACACAGGAACCCACGCCTTACCGTTATAAACAGATATGGTCATTCCCACCATTTCCGGAATAATCGTAGAGCAGCGCGAGAAAGTCTTGATCATTTGCCGCGCGCCGGATTTATTCATCGCGATAATTTTGGAATAGAGGCTTTTCTCTATAAACGGACCCTTTTTTATCGACCTTGACACAACATACTCCTATTTCCTTCTCTTAACAATAAAAGCGCTGGACTGCTTTCTCTTTCTGCGTGTTTTATATCCCTTCGCGGGAACGCCCGTGGGAGAAACCGGATGCTGACCGCCTTTTGTACGGCCGCCCAGCGGATGATCAACAGGATTCATAGCCTCACCGCGGACGGAGGGACGCCTGCCAAGCCAGCGGGCGCGCCCCGCCTTACCCAGCGTCTTGTTCATGAACTCCTCGTTACCGACAAAGCCCACCGTTGCTATGCATTTTCTGAAAACCATGCGCATTTCACCCGAAGGCAGCTTCAGGGTAACATAATCACCCTCTTTCGCGGCAATAACCGCGCCCGCGCCCGCGGAGCGGACAAGCTGGGCGCCCCTGCCCTTTGTAAGCTCAACATTATGAACAGTAGTCCCCAGAGGCATATCCTCCAGAGGAAGACAATTCCCCACCGAAGGAGGCGAACCCGCGCCGCTTACGACCGTATCGCCTTTTTTCAAACCCTTGGGCGCCGGGATATAACGCTTTTCGCCATCCTTATAGACAATCAGGGCAAGATACGCGCTTCTGTTCGGATCATACTCAAAAGCCACGACTTTTCCCGCTATACCGGTCTTGTCCCGCAGAAAATCTATTTTCCGCAGCTTCCGCTTGTGTCCCCCTCCCCTGCGGCGCACACTGATTCTTCCGCCCGCGCCGCGGCCGGCCGTAGAAGACTTGCCTTTTGTAAGAGCCTTCTCCGACTTTTTATCGTCAAGCTCCTCACGGGTCAAGCCGGTTGTAAACCGCAGACTGGGAGTTACCGGCCGAAACTTCTTAATACCCACAGAGTCCCCCTATCCTAAGCGCCTTCAAAAATGGCGATCTTTTCGCCCCTGGCAACAGTAATAACCGCCTTCTTCCAGGACGATGTAAAACCCGAACGGTTTCTGTTCCGCTTGGGTTTTCCGGCTACATTGATAATATTGCAGGCAACAGGATGAACATCAAAAAGTTTACGTACAGCCTCGGAAATCTGAGACTTGTTTGCCCGCGGATTAACCTTAAAAACATACTTGCCCGTCTCCCGAAGAATGTTGCTTTTTTCCGTCAGTACCGGGGCGATAATTATATCTTCATGCGTCATTCGGACACCGCCTTTGTACCGCCATAAAACTCATTAAGTTTTGTCGCGGCGGATTCAAGCATCAGGATATTCCTGCCATAAAAAAGATCATGCGCCCGCAGGCGGTTATAAGACAGGAACCTGAGAAGAGGCAAATTCGCTCCCGCCCGCTTTATAAGCTCATCATCATCCTTCAGGACAATCACGGTTCTTTCATCGCTGACCAGCTTTTTTAGAATCGCCACAAGATCTTTTGTCCTGCCGGAAGCAACGGAAAAATCTTCCACGATTTTAAGCCTGTCGTCTCTCGCCTTCAGGCTTAAAATGGATTTCATCGCAAGCTGCTTGAGTTTTTTCGGTACAGCGTACGAATAATCCCGGGGCCGGGGTCCAAAGACAACTCCGCCGCCCACCCAAAGGGGAGATCTGCGCCGCCCCGCGCGGGCGCGGCCCGTACCCTTCTGCTTCCAGGGTTTCCGGCTCGTTCCCCGAACTTCGGCGCGCGTTTTCGTACTCGCCGTTCCCATCCTACAGTTGGCAAGCTCATTGCAAATGGCGTAATAGATAGCCCCGTCGTTTACCTCGCGGTTAAACACCTCGTCGGCAAGCGTCAGGGTTCGCAGCTCCTCGCCCTGTATCGAAAAGACTTTTTTTTCCATCACAGTCCCCTACATCTCTTTCTTTCGGGAATAGGTTACCACCACCATCCCGTTCTTTGCCCCGGGGACAGCGCCCTTGACAAGGAGAACCTGTTTCTCTTTGTCAATTTTAACAATCCTGAGATTCTGGGTTGTCACCCTTTCGCCGCCCATACGGCCGGGCATTTTGGCATCTTTGAAAACATGACCGGGATAGGTATTTTGCCCCGTGGAACCACCCGCGCGGTGGAACTTTGAGCCGTGCGTCGCGCGCCCCCCTGAAAAGCCGTAGCGCTTCATAACGCCCTGAAAACCCTTACCCTTGCTTTTTCCGCGGATATCCACATACCGGCATCCTTCAAACACATCAAGACCGAGCACATCGCCCTGCGCGCACTCATGGTCAAAATCAGCTATTTCCACCAAATATCTTTTGGGTGAAATCTCACCCTTGAATTGCCCGCGATACGGCCGGGAAGTTCTGCTCTCCCTGACATCCTCAGCGCCAAGAACAACGGCGCTGTAACCGCTTTTTTCTTTGGTTCGTTCAGAGACAACGGTGTTCGGTTCGACCTTGATAACCGTAACGGGGGTGAGAATTCCCTTCTCGTCGAACACCTGCGTCATTCCGACTTTCTTTCCGATAAGCCCAATCATTGTGAACCTCTACTGCTTTATTTCCACATCCACGCCCGCAGGAAGCTCCAGTTTCATAAGAGCGTCCATAACCACCGAAGTGGGTTCGATAATATCGATGAGGCGTTTGTGCGTCCGCATTTCGAACTGCTCCCGCGACTTTTTATTGACATGGGGCGAACGCAAAACGGTAAACTTGTTAATCCGGGTTGGCAGCGGAATAGGACCGGAAACCTGCGCGCCGGATTTCTGCACTGTCTGCACAATAGCCTTTGCGCTCTGGTCAATGAGTTCAACATCAAAGCCCCTGAGCCTTACCCGAATTCTGTCGTTAGCCATCCTTCCTCCAAAAAGAAACCTTGCCGTCCTGAAAAAGAGCGGCAAGGCTTTTTACACAAATTATTCGATAATCTCGATAACCTGGCCGGAAGCTACAGTGTGTCCGCCTTCGCGGATAGCAAAGCGCAGGCCCTTATCCATGGCTATGGGGTGAATCAGTTCAACCGTTATTTCGGTATTATCACCGGGCATAACCATCTGTTTGTCCGCGGCAAGCTCCACAGTACCGGTTATATCAGTTGTTCTAAAATAGAACTGGGGGCGATAGCCGGTAAAGAAGGGAGAGTGACGCCCTCCCTCTTCTTTAGAAAGAACATAGAGAGCGCCCTTGAACTTCTTGAAGGGCTTAATGGAACCCGGTTTCGCGAGAACCTGTCCGCGTTCCACCTCTTTTTTATCTATACCGCGCAAAAGAGCGCCTATATTATCGCCGGCCTGGCCCTCGTCAAGCAGCTTGTTGAACATTTCAACGCCGGTAACAACCGTCTTTTTGGTATCCTTAATGCCGACTATCTCCACATCATCATTAACCTTGACAATACCACGCTCCACGCGGCCCGTAACAACAGTACCGCGGCCCTGGATGGAGAACACGTCTTCAATAGGCATCAGAAAGGGCTTGTCAACATCACGCTGGGGAAGCGGAAAATAGCTGTCCATGGCGCTCAGAAGATCGGTGATGCACTTGGTCTTTTCCGGATCATCCGGGTTTTCCATTGCGGGGAACGCCGCGCCGCGGATAACAGGAATCTCTTTTCCGGGAAAACCGTAGAAGACCAGAAGATCCCGCATTTCCTCTTCGACAAGGTCAATAAGGTCAGGATCGTCAACCGCGTCAACCTTGTTGACAAAAACAATCAGCGCGGGCACGCCTACCTGGCGGGCCAGCAGGATATGCTCCTTTGTTTGGGCCATGGGGCCGTCGGTGGCCGCGACAACGATAACCGCGCCGTCCATCTGGGCAGCGCCCGTAATCATGTTCTTGATGTAATCGGCGTGCCCCGGACAGTCGACATGCGCATAATGGCGATTGGGAGTCTGATACTCCACATGACGGGTATTAATGGTAATACCACGCTCTTTTTCTTCCGGCGCGTTATCGATATCCTCAAACTTCATCACCTTGTTGCCTTCGCCGTACAGCCTGTTACAAACCATGGTAATTGCCGCGGTAAGCGTCGTCTTGCCATGATCAATGTGTCCGATTGTTCCTACATTAATATGCGGTTTCTTTCTATCAAACTTTTCTTTGGCCATTTGTGCCTCCTTACCCTGTTTCAGGTAAATTTAAATCCTTATAGTTACAATCCCCATGCTTTCTACGAAAGCGCAAGGTTCCAAAAGCCGCGGAGCCTTCTACGAAAACTCCGGACTGAAATTACAAACCATCCAAAATATAAACGCGGGAGCGGTTAAACACCGCTTTTAGAAAGGGGAGAAGAACAACGCGCAACCCTCCCGGCGCACGCAAGATCTTGAAGACCGGAGCCTTCAGCGGATCTGTTCAGCCATCCTTTTCATCACCGCCTCTGGAATAACACCGGCCCTCTGCCGGGCCGGGTTTCACAGAAACCCACTATAAATTAAACCGTTTAACGGCTTAAGGATGATAATGTTGCAAGCTTACCATAAAATCAGAAACAGGTCAATACTCAGGAACCAAATTTCTGAATTATTTTTCGTTTTTTTACCACCGGTAATGCGAGAAAGCCTTGTTGGCCTCCGCCATACGGTGCGTATCTTCTTTTTTCTTGAACGCCGTTCCCGTATTATTGAAAGCGTCAAGAAGCTCCGCGCCAAGTTTCTGACTCAGAGATTTCCCGCTGCGGGATCGTGCCGCGGCAATCAGCCAGCGCATGGCAAGGGCCTCTCTCCTTGATTCCCTGATTTCAACAGGAACCTGATACGTTGCGCCGCCGACCCGCCGGGATTTTACCTCTACAACGGGTTTTACATTTTCAAGAGCCTGGAGGAAAACCTCAAGCTCGCCCTTATCGCTTTTTCCTTTCAAAAAATCCAGGGCCCCGTATAAAATCGCCGCGCTTATGGATTTTTTGCCGTCCAGCATCATGCGGGTAATGAACTTGGAAACGACCATATTATTAAACCGGGAATCGGGCAGGGTCTCCCGTTTGGCAACTACTTTTCTTCTGGGCATATCCTTCCTCTTTAGGCCTTTGGCTTCTTGGACCCGTACTTTGAACGGCTTTTCTTGCGGTCTTCAACCCCAAGGGTGTCCTTTGTTCCGCGAATGATATGATAGCGCACACCGGGAAGATCCTTGACGCGCCCTCCCCGGATGAGTACAACCGAATGTTCCTGCAAATTATGCCCTATGCCGGGAATATACGCGGTAACTTCCATACCATGAGTAAGGCGCACACGGGCAACCTTTCTGAGGGCGGAATTCGGCTTTTTGGGGGTAATGGTCATAACCCTGGTGCAGACCCCCCGTTTCTGCGGACAATTCATCAGCGCCGGCGACTTGGTCTTTGAATGAGAACTTTTCCGGCCTGTACGAATGAGCTGATTGATCGTTGGCATTAAAAACAATCTCCTAAACGTCTAAGTAATAGGCGAGATTACCCAAATCCGCAAGAATTGTCAAGTGCTTTCCGCGATTTTTTTAAAAAATTGAGCCAAAAATCACACGCCGTGCGCCCGCGAAATCAGGCCCGGCGACCCGGCGGCCCGGCGCAGGCGAAAACTCCCGCCGTTATACCCCGCCCGCATGCGACGTTTTGCCAGCCCGAATAAGGGCTTTGCTCAGGAAAGACCAGGTCGGCGTACAGCCTGCTTAAAGGCAGGCTGCCGGGATTAACGGCAAGGCTTGCATATACGCCGGGCCAGGGCGTTGAAGATTAAGGTACGCGTTTTTCTGGTCGGCAACATGTGGCGGAGTAAAACCGCGCAAAGGGCGTAGCCCGGCCGGGGTTTTTCGCAGCCCCAGCCGCGTCAGGCGGCGAAGCGCATACAGACCCATTGAGCTTGCAGAAAAAGTCAATTTCAGGGAATTTCGGCAATTTCGATTAAAACCTGGATTCCGCAACTCGTTGTAATACAACAAATTACAAAATCCATATGACTCTCCCCGCCCTAAAGGGCGAGGTATCGTCGTTCTGTAAGGCACGGGTTGTATGCGGGTCCATACCCCGACGAACAAAGCCTTACCGGGTTCAAAACGCCCTAAAGGGCGGGGTATGGACCCGCTTGCGAATCAAGATGTTGTTGTACGGTCATTGCCCGGCCTCTGTCGGCAGACCCAACCAGGCCGGGGGTAATTCATTAAATTTATAATGACAATTTACCAAATTTATATAAGTTACTACATCTTTATATTCAGGCTTTTTGAACCATTCATTTAAAACATATACCTACTCAACTTTCAATTCCAGTGATTGTACTAATTTTAAATATTGTTTTCTTTTAAAATCACAAGTTTGTAATTTTTCATCAACAGAACCAGCAACTTGTTGATATTTTACTTCGATAATAAATAATGTCTCTCTAACAATCACCAATAGAGCATCGTCCGGTAAAATCTTTTTTGATATAATCCTTGTCCAATCTATGTTGTTTTCTGTAAGGAATCTGTAAAAATCATGTTTCTTAAAACATCGGGCGACTAATTTGCCGTCAAAATAGACAGGCATGTATAAGATCATATGTTTCTTCAATGTCATTAATTTCTTCTGAAAATGTTGCTTTCCAAACTGTTCCATTTAGGACAATATTATTAGACTCTACATATTTTACTATAGTCCCTATTGAAACTGCCCCTGTTTTTGAAACACTTATGTTTATTGTAGCACTACGGTTTGAATTATCAGAAACTGTTATGACTGCGGCTCCTTCTGAAACAGAAGTAATTTAAATTTTTGCAGATTCTGTTATTTCTGCAGTTGCCACATTTGTTTTATTTGATGAGACTGTTGTTCCTACCAAACCTAAAGTTGCAACATCATTAGATGTTTCCTCATTTGTTTTGACAACAAATTCATCATCATTGCCATTATCACAACTGAAAAACAAAAGTCCAAAAGTTATTACAAATAATATAATCCTTTTCATTTTTAAACTCCTAACAGCAGTATATTATTTATACACCGCCATGGATAGCGGTTAACGTTCCGGCTGTTGGCGACGTTTTTGCAGCCCGAATAAGGGTTTTGCGAAGCAAAGACCAGGACTGCAAAAATGTGGGTGGAGGCTGGCGTGGGAATGGAGCGTAGCGGAATGACCTATCCAGCCGGAACCTCGAGGGCCTTTAGGCCCGAAGCGCTAACAGACCTGTTATGCGACGTTTGGACTTACTTTATATTTTTCTGTATTTACTTATTTATTTTTAATTTCACTTTTTTCGTATAAAACTTCGGGATCTAAATCTATTCCATTTGGCCATTCTATTGTGTCATAAGAAACCTTTACTCTTCTAAAAACTTTTTCGTCTTTTAATGTCTTAAATAATCCTGTGTCCAAATAAGGTCTTACATCAAATATTTTTATTTCATTGTTTTCAAATGTGAGTTCCAATTTATAATCATGTAACGGTTCAACTTTATTTACGGATAAATACATTTTCCCGCATCCCTTTATTTTAACGGATCAATATTATATGGAAGTTCGCCATTTTGTGCTAATTCCCAATCGGCTAAAAGTTCATCTTTGTGTAAAACTATCCATGCGGAAACTAACGTTCCTTTATCCTTGGGAAGATTCCCTTCCATCTTTTCGCCGGATTTTATATCAAAAATGGCCTTTTTATTTTGATAAATGGCATG
>JAISQU010000323.1 GCA_031274005.1 Spirochaetales bacterium | reverse complement strand
CGCCTTTCGGCTGTGCAGTAAGCTCCAGAACATCACGGCAGTATTGCCGGAAGAGATCCACGCACTGGCCTTTATAATGCCCGTCGTAGTCAATTTCCTTTCCCAGATACGCATCGATAAATTTTCTAAAATTCATAGTGATAAACGTACCGGATGGGAGCGGGGAATACTCTAGAAGGGATAAACCGGGCAGGAGACGACTGCCCGGCATCGTTTAGCTGTCAAGGGGAAATTTGAAGAACTGTACGAATAGGTTACAGGCCGATACCGACCAACAGGCTCACGGCGTGTGTGGGATCAACCTTAAAAGAAGGAAGCGGGTTTGAAGTAGAAACCGTTGTCCCGTCCAGTTTTAAGTCGTAGCCGGAAACCTCTATGCCCGGAAAAAAATAATAACCCAGTTGCAAGAAAAACGCCGAAAGAAACCCCGAGCTTTGCTTAAAGGGATAATATTTTATGGCAATGTTTCCGGCAATACCCAAAAAATCGTTTGAAGAAGCCGTCAGGGTTTCACCCGGCCTGACAAATTTACTGCCGGTGTAATAGCCGGGATCGCCCGGCCACGCCGGAACGACTTTCCCGACACTTTTACTTACATTCACGCCCATAATCCCCAGTCCCGCCCGTAAGGAAAACTGTTTGTAAATCCCTTCACCGTACACCCCCCCGCCGTAAAATAAGGTGCTGTCCTTGCCAATAGCAAAGCCGTTTAACAGCGCCTGTCCGTACATTCCCACGGAAAAATACTCGCGGTAAACAAAGGGAAGGCTTAGCATGATATTAAACCCCAAGGGAAATCTGTCATTTTCACCGGGGCGGTAATTGAAATGATATGTATCGGAATAGCGATCAACAAGCGTGATATTAAGACCCTGCGAGCCGTTGATTTCACCGCCAAAAGCGTAGGAAAACCCAAACGCAAAATTACAATGGGCTATGTAATCATTTGATTTACTCATTGGTTCATCTGCCAATAGAACAGTATGCCCCAATACGGCAATCAGAAAACCGAAAAATATGAACTTTTTCATAAAAGCCTCCTTGTGATTTTGTTCCATTCTACAGCACCGAAGGCTGGCCGTAAAGCCTTAAACCGTAAAAAGTTCCAGTTGTCTTACAGGTTTGACCTCCGGGAGCAGTATTTTTTGACATCGTCCCGGAGGATACACCAGATCCCGTCTTCGTCTTTCCAGGCCGGAAGTTCCCCGCTCCGGATCATGCGGTACACGGTCAGGTAATGAATCGAAAAGAAGGCCGCCGTCTCCTTTATAGATAAAATAACCGGCAGCCGCTCTATTTTCCGTTTGAGGAAGTCGCTCAGCATATTCCTTCACCGCCTCCGGCACAACCCGCCATAATTTGGGCCCCGTTTTCACGGCTTCAACATACCCCATCGCCAGAAGATAATAGACCTGGTGAAGTTCCATCCCTAAATAAAAGGCGCTCTGTTCTACGGTCCAGAACATGTAGTTCCTCCTTCATCGGGGTTGTATCCCGCCTTCCAGCAGATGTCCCGCAGGGCAAGGATCACCGCCTGGGCGTTCCGCCGCGGCAGGAAAGCGATATCGTCCACTTTGCCGATCCGTTTGACCATCCGCCGAAGGCTCTTTTCATCCTTCGCCCGGCTCGCCAGATCCCACAGGCCCCGGATGTAATACTCCTGCCGCTTACTGATCATTAAAGCGTTCCCGCCCGGGGCGGTGGAGCGGTATTTTACCCCGTCGGGGCGGCCCTTATACTTGAACCCCAGCCGGGTAAAGGCCGTCATCACCGTGTTGAACTGGGTGTCGGTTATAATGTCTCCGGCGCTGGCAACCCCCGCCCCGGACAGGATCGCCCGGTAGGCTTCCTCGTCCAGGCCAAGCTGTTTTTTGGCGACATGGATGATTGCAAGACGGCTCATGTTTTACCTCCAAAAAAAAGTCCGGGCGGTAGCTTGCCTATCTGAAATTCACTCATACCCTTTGCCATCCTCTTTTCAGTGCATAGGCTATTAAATCATTCCGGGCTTCCTCTACCGTTTTTCGTGACTTTATTAATGAAGCCCTTAACCGGCACAACCCGAACTTTGTTTTTCGGACAGGGAAATATCTGCCTGTCTTCTGGTCGCACGCAATCACTATCCGTGATCCCCGGTTGTCAATTACCACCAGCTTCTTGCTATTGCGGGTTTTCAGCGTGCCCCTTTTCCGATCGGCCATAAGGACTTTTAATCTTGCAATGCTCACGGAGACTTTTGTGATATCCTCATTTTTTGAGCCAAGCATACCCACATGGTTTAATACCGCCAGTTCTTTTCTTGAAACCAACACCAGGTTTTTAAGCTTAAAGTTCCGTCTGTTCCCATCGGCGAAAATAACCACATGGCCTTTCGGCACCGGACCGTTAGCCTTTTCCCAAATAAGGACGTGCTTTCCCTTCCATCTGTTTTTCGGGGGTCCGCTTTTTTCCGAGTATTTGATTTCCACATACCCGTCAGCGTTAATCCGTTCGCTCCCGAGGGGCATGGTATTAAAAGGCATATTGCCTGGTTTGAACCATCCCTTTTCGCATCCGGGGGGACAATATCCCTTTCTGCCTTTGTTCGGTGGAATTTGCCCCGGGCGGAACCGGCCGTCCCGGCCGTTTTTCAGGTTGTGTTTTTTAAGCAAGGAGCACATGGCTTTCACGCTTATCGCAAACCCGAATTGCCTGTTAAACATTCCGGTTATCTCGGCATAACTGCGGCCCCTGACTATTTCTTTCAGGAACCGGATATGGTGCGGCAGGTACTTTTTATCGCGGGGAACCCCGCGGCCGTGGTTGTTACGAAGTCCGTATCTGGTAAGCAGGCTTCTTATTGCCTTTTCAGTTACCGACATGCCGAAACGCTCGTTGAAAAGCCGTGTCACTTCTTTACAGCTTCTTCCCACAAATTTTTTACCGAGGAAACGTATATGCACCGGCATATATATTTTCTTCACCTGGGCTTGTCCTCCAGCATTGAGGGCATTTTTATTTTTTCCGGGGCATTAGCGACCGCTATTTTTGCTTTGTGTAGAAGACTTGCAATGTTAACGATCTGCGTGGCCGCTTTAACAGTCGCCTCGGTTCGATCTATTTCCTCCTTAAGCTTTTTACCCGTAATGCTCTGGTCCGTCACATATTCGATTCGTTCAAACAGATGATCAGCCAGATCATATAAACTGTTCTTTGACATTTCTTTTTCCTCCGTGTCGTTTGTTTTTGCCCGCAGGCTGTTTCTAAAACGTCTTGCTATTCGCCCACATATTCTCCCTCTTCAAAATCTTCCCGCAGCATATTGGCGCATAAAGTTATACAGGTTTTGCAACGCAAAATTTCAGGACCCTCGCCATACGAATTGTAATTTATCCGCTTCAAATTTTGATTAAACAGGAGGCATTTGTTGTCTTCCTGCCAGTCGCAGCTCCCGCAAAATTCGTGCCAACATTTAATGACGAAATCCGCCTTGTATATGGTTACTTCCATCGTTATTCCTCCTCCGTACCCCGTTCCAAAACCCCCTACAGGGCGTTAGGCTGTACCGCCCTGGGGCTTTGTGTTGCCTTCCGGGGGTATTTATCCATATAGCTTTTTGCGGCGAATTTCACGAAAGATTT
>JAISQU010000315.1 GCA_031274005.1 Spirochaetales bacterium | reverse complement strand
GTTCTGACGCAATCACGGAACAAACAAAAGATGCTTTTGTTTGTTCCGCTTTTAGTATCACACGCTTTCGCGTGCGTTTATCGGGGCGTGCTTTGACGCCTTGTTATCACAAACACGCTCGCGCGTGCGGTTGCCGGGGCATGCTGCAATCCCTGGCGCGGCCCATGGGCTTCCGGTGATTTTGCACGGAAAAAATCGGTACACCCCTCGTCATCCCGGCGCCTTGACTGGGGTATAAATTTATGTGTATAATAAAATAGTTATATTAGATGAACATCGAATTTGTTTGGGATGAGGAAAAGAATATCGCAAATATACGTAAGCATGGCGTCGATTTTAACGATGCGGTACGGGCGTATTATGATCCGTTCAGGCAGGATATTTTTGACGAGCAACATAGCAGCCAGGAAGGACCCGGTGGATTTATCTGGGATCTGTTGACGGTTTGGTTCTTTTTGTGGTTGAGGCAGAGCCAAACCGGAATACCGTCCGGATTATTTCAGCCCGCCCGGCCTTAAAAAGAGAAAGGGAGGTATATTATAAAAATTGTAAAAACAACCATTGACACATTGCCGCCCCTTGACAGGGAACGCATTGGCAAATTAAAACGCATCAGGGATAAGGACATTAATGTTTCTGATATGCCCCCTTTGACCGAGGAACAGCTTGCCCGTCTTGTGCCTGCCAAACTGCTTAACCGTTCTCTCTATAAACCTGTCAAAGTCCCGGTCACGGTCAATTACGATGCTGATGTTATTGAATGGTTTCGTTCGTACGGGAAGGGCTATCAAACACGAATGAACGCCGCCCTTCGTGAATACATGCTGGAACATTGCGGAATGTATCATAAACACGCTCTCGCGTGCGTTTGCCTGGGCATGCAAAAAAGGCGCACGGAAAAAATTGGTGCACCCGCCCGCACAGGGCAACAGCACTTACTTTCACTATAAAAAATTAAGTTGCGCGAAGTGCAAAAAGCCCGTGGGGCGCAAGGGATTGAGCGACCGTCTTGTGTAAAGACGCTTACAAAATTGCTTTGCAATTTTTCAGGTCTGATTTTTACGGCTTGGTTAGGCTACGGCGGAACCCCCGAAAAGCCCGGTTTTTTGCGGCTTTGCCGCAAAAAATGCGCTATTATAACCGGGAAAAAGTAAACGCCGATGCCCTGCCCTATCACCGCGCCGCCTTGACTTCTCCGGCGTTTTTCCCTACTCTTCATTCATGGACCATGAAGTACGGGAAGCGATTGGGCTGCTTTTAAATAACATTAAAAGAATTATTTCTGTTGATACGCGGAAGCTCGAATATATTATCGCGGCGAAGGTCGCGGGGGGCCATGTTATTCTGGCGGATTCGCACGGGGTGGGCAAGACCTCGCTGGCAAGGGCGCTGGCCGGTTCGATTCGCTGGCATTCGGAGGATTTGTACAGCGAGGGGGTTAAACTTGAGAGGTTTAACCGTGTTCAGTGTACGGTGGATTTGCTGCCGCAGGATATTCTTGGCTATAATCGTTTTATCGATACGGGCGAGATTGTTTTTAACAAGGGGCCGATTTTCGCGCACTTTGTGCTGTGCGACGAGATTAACCTTCTGACGCCCAAGACGCAGGGGAGTTTTTTGCAGGTGATGGAGGAGCAGAGCGTTACTATCGAGGGAAAGGTGTACCATCTGCCGGATCCGTTTTTTATTATCGCGACGATGAACCTGAAGGGCGTGCATCTTTTTCCTTTGCCCGCGCCCCAGCTTGACCGTTTTATGATACGGCTTTCGCTTGGGTATCCTTCGCCTGAAGATGAGGAGGCTATTGTTATCCGTCACGGCCGGGCCGACGCCTGGGCCGACTTTGGCCCTGTTGTCGATAGTTCCAGCCTGATTAAATGGAAAAAGATGGTGGATGATGTTCAGCTCCATCCGGACATTACTTCTTATATTGTCGCCTGCGTCAGAAAGACGCGTACGCATCCTGATATAGAGAGCGGAGCGAGTCCGCGCGCAGGGGTGAGGATTTCGCGGCTGGTACGCGCTTTGTCGCTGTGCCGGGGGCTGGATTATGTGCCCATAGATTATGTGAAAGAGACTTTTATTCCCGCGATGGCGCACCGGATTATTACCCGCGATCCGTCCATCACGCCGGAAGCTGTGCTGCAGGATATTCTGGATACGGTTCCGGTCGAAACAAGGCGTGCATGAGAATTATAAGGCCGTTCGCCCGGTCAGGAAACCTCACGCCGGGCGCCCGCAACCCTGAGCAAGACGGCCCGGCGTCTACGAAAGATCCTGCCCTTAGGTGGGCTGGACGCCGGCCTAAAGGCAGGCCGCTTCGTTTAAAAGCGGGGGGGCTTTTTGTTCTTGCGGCGGGCCTTTGGGTTCTTGCGCGGGGCCTTGCCTACCGCGATCCTTACGAGATTATTCTCGCGGGCGCGGCGCTTCTTGTGTGGTGCCTGCTTTTTGCGGTGGGTTTTTGCGGCGCAAAACGGCTTGATCTTGTGCAGCCGGCCTGGGCGCCGCCTGTTCCGCTTACGGCGGGGCGCGGGGGCGGGGTCCACCTTGTTACGGGTCCGGAGGCGGGATCCCCCTGGTTTTTCCGGCTGCATTTTCTTGTAAAGGGTGAGTTTCTTCCCGCAGCGGACCGCCGGTTTTTGATTTCTGCGGAGGCTGTGGGCGGCGGGGAGGCGGGGCTTTCTCTGGCTTTTCCGATGTCCGGCGTTTTTCATGGCGCGGGGTTTCTGTGTCTGCGGGATGTGTTTGGTTTTTTTTCTTTTGTCTGCGCCCAGCCTTTGCACCGCAGTTTTCCTATTCAACCCGAGGCGTTTCACAAAAAGCCTCTTGTGCGTATTGATCCTTTTTCCGGCGCCGAGGATAAGCAGAGCCGCAGCCAAAACGATGAGGAGCGCTATTATATGCGCGAGTACGCTCCGGGCGACCGCTTCCGCGACATTAACTGGAAAACTTCGGAAAGGCTTGCCACGCTGATTACGCGGATTTCTCCGCATACGCAGGAGAAGACCCGGCTGGTGCATGTCGGCTTCCGCAATTACGGGCCCGCGGCGGGCGCTACGCTTCTTTCGCTGTGGCTTCTTGACAGGACAAAGGCGCGGCTGGCCATGTTTCTGCGCACCCTGAAAGAAGAACATCCTGAGTTTATTTTTCATATTTCGACGGCGACGGATGAAAGGACTATTCAAAGCGGGGAGGAAGTCGCGGCCTTTCTTGATGAGCTTGCGGCCATGGAATACAGGCCCGCGGCGGGCTCCGGGGCTTTACAGCAGGGCGGGGAGTTGTATCTTTTTTCCACGGCCTTTGATACGGGGCTGCCGGGGCTTCTTGCCGCGCGCGCGGAAGCCCCTTCGTATGTGTTTCTAACCATGCCGGCGCGGCGCGCGCGCTTACGGGGGGGGGCCGATCCCGCGGCGGTCTTCCACGCGGGGAGCGTTTTCGCGGAAGGGTTTTTTCCTGTTTCGGGGTTTTTGCCGCGCCGCGGCATTCCCCAACTTGAGTCGGCGCCTGTTCCGCGCAAGGGCAGCCTCGAAATTACATACGCGGAGGTACGCCTGTGAAAACGGGAAACAGGGAGCTTACCCTTCTTTTTATTACGCGGCTTCTTGTGCATTTCGCGGTTTTCAGCCTGCCCCTTATCCATCCCGGAATTTCCGTTGCTTACGACAGGGCCGGCCTGATTCTGTGGTTCGGCCTCGTTCCCGCCATGGCGCTTCTGGCGTTTTTGCCGGGGGGCCTCCGGGGGCTGTCTTTCCGGGCCGCGCCTTTACCCCCGGGGCGGGGGACTTCGCGCGTAAAGTCCAATCTGCGCGTGATTCTCGCGGGCGGTTTTCTTGCCGCCGGCGTTTTCTTTGCATCGGGTTTTAACCCGAACGCCCTGCCGGTTTTGGGAATAGGCTGTCTTTCTTTTGTTCTGACATACCTTCTTTTCCATTTTCCCCGCTGGGGAAAAATCGCTGTTTTTGAGCAGATTTTCTTTGCGCTTATTTCGTTCCGCATGCTGGGTTTCTCGCGCTCTTCCGAGGAGGTGGCCGCCGAAAGTTCCGCGCTGACGCAGGGCATATTGATTTTTACCCTCGCCGCGTTTTTGCTGCATGGCATGGTGATTTACTACAGCCTGTACAGGGGGCCCGCCGCGGGGGGGAAGAGGCCGCGGGAGTTCGCAGTTTTTACCCTTTCGGCGGTGTGCTCGGTGATTCTTCTGATTGCGCTCCTGCCGTCTGATTTCGTAAAGAACTCGGTTATTTCAAATTTGCTGCAGGACAAGGTTGAGCCTCAGCCTGTTCCCCTTGACGAGGAGGGTGACGGCATGCCCGACGGAAATCTGCGGTCCGACAGGAAACGGGGCCGGAATCTTCTTCCCCGCGGCGGAGCAGACGCCGGCCGGGAAGGCGCAAACCGGCTGGAGGGGCTTCCCGAAAGCCAGTGGCCCGGGCAGGGACAGGGGCTTGGCCGGCAGGATGAGGACGGGGATTCCCAGGGTGAGGGTGAACGGCAGGGCGGTAAGGGTAAAGGAAAGGGCCAGAGCAAGCAGTACGCGGTTATGATAGTCGCGGCAAAAACGGATCCTGTGTACGCGGCGGGTTCCTACAGGGGCGAACTTCATCCCCTGCGGGGTTTTCTGCCCTCTCAAAATGA
This sequence comes from Spirochaetales bacterium, assembly GCA_031274005.1. Classification (GTDB taxonomy): domain Bacteria; phylum Spirochaetota; class Spirochaetia; order DTKZ01; family DTKZ01; genus JAISAF01. Next base: position 592 of record JAISQU010000315.1, on the reverse strand, counting down.
GATACTGAACAGCCTTCCCACGATGAGGCTTCTGGAAACATGGTTCGATTTTTCGTACGATTACGAGGAGGGCCGCTCCGAAGAAGAAGTTTTTTTCTTTTCCACGCTGCCCGAAAAATACCTGCCCTACAGGCCGCTGGCTGTTGAACCGACGGTTCTGCAAAGGGGTTATGGTCCCTTCCGCTACTCCCACAGGGTCCGCTCGCGCATCAGCCTGACCGGCCCGCAGGACTGGCAGCAAAGCAGGGAGCTTGACCCCTTCGAGAAAGAAGAATACGCGCAATTTCTTGACGCGGCCCTGGCGAAAAACGATCTGACAATTTTCGAGGCGCATTTGCGGGGCGCGCTGGAAACCGCGCCTGCCGGGGACGCTGATTCCGAAGGCCCCTTAGTCAGAATCCTGGCTATACTGAAAAGTTTTGAAGCCTTCCAGTATAACGCGGGTTATACCGACGACACAAGCATTCCCGCGCTTGTGGATTTTCTTACGTATACGAAGGAGGGGGACTGCACCGAGTTTTCCAACACGGCGGCGATTCTGGGGCGGCTCGCGGGTATTCCTTCGCGGGTGGTAACGGGTTTTCTCGCTTCC
>JAISQU010000283.1 GCA_031274005.1 Spirochaetales bacterium | reverse complement strand
CCACGGACGGGTGCACCAATTTTTTTCCGTGCAAAATCACCGGAAGCCCCTGGGCCGCGCCAGGGATTGCAGCGTAAATCCTTTTGGCACAGCCAAAAGATTGAAGCGGAAAGCCCGGTTTTTTGCGAAGCACAAAAGGCGCACGGAAAAAATTGGTGCACCCCCCACGGACTCGGGGCCTTGACTTTTATAGACGCCAAGGGCTTCCGATTTTGCACGGAAAAAAATATTGCGCCCGCCGTAAGTTTAAATTGAAATTAAATAGGCCGCCGCGCTTGACAGACGGCCTTTCTCTTCTTAGCATTATACTATTATGAAGAGTTTATTAAAAAATCTTTTTTACTTGCCGGCCCCGGAACTGAAGATGGTCCGTTATGACACAACGCGCGACTATATGAAAACTTCGGTATGTTATTCGGGAATCCTGCGCAAGCATCCCTACGAAACCGATACGGTAATCCTGGTCAGCTCACCTTTTACTCAACCCGCGGTATGTTACGAGTTCAAGGTTCCCGATATTACCAAGATCGAGGATTTACCGAATATTGTTACGGAAAAGGGTGAAAATATCCGCATGGTGAACCTGTGGGTGCGAAAAGGGAGCTTCGGCCTCATTATGCAGGCTTTTGAGGTGCAGCCTGATCAAAAAACTTTCCCCCTGCGGATGTGAACTCTCCTCTGTATTATCAACCCGGTAAAGACGGCCTGCGCTGCCGCCTGTGTCCCCACGCGTGTTTTTTAAAAGAAGGGGAAACGGGTATCTGCGGCGTTCGCGGTAATTCCTCGGGGCGGATGAGCCTTCCCTGCTACGCCCGGCTTTCGGGGTTTGCCCTTGACCCCATTGAGAAAAAGCCTCTGTATCACTTTTTTCCCGGGAGGAATATCCTGAGCGCGGGGTTCTACGGCTGTAACCTCCGCTGCCCTTTTTGTCAGAACTATGGCATTTCACGGGAGTTCAGGCGCTCCGCGGACTCTCCCGAAACGCCGCCCGCCGGGCTTGTGACGCAGGCCTCCCGCGGGGATACTCCGGGAATCGCTTACACGTATTCCGAACCCCTTGTTCACTTTGAGTACCTTCTTGAGTGCGCCGGTATCGCCCGTTCGCAGGGGCTGAAAAACATTCTCGTGTCCAACGGCTTTATAAACGAAACGCCCGCGCGGGAACTTTTGCCCCTGCTGGACGCGGCGAACATAGATCTAAAATCCTTTTCCCCGGATTTTTACCGTGAGGAACTTGGCGGAGATCTGAAACCCGTTTTACGTTTTCTGGAACTGGCTTCGGCCTCCGTTCACCTGGAAGTTACAACCCTGATTATTCCCGGCAAGAATGACTCCCTCAGCGAAATAACGGAGATTTCCTCTTTTCTGGCCGGTTTAAACCCGGATATTCCCCTGCACCTTTCCTGCTACCGGCCTATGTACCGGTATACTCTGCGGCCCGCCACGTGGGAGGATATACGCCCGCTTCTGGACGCCGCGCGGCAAAAGCTGCGGTATGTATATCCGGGCAATGTGCGGCAGGAGTCAAATACGGTTTGCCCTTCATGCGCGGAACTTTTGATACGCAGACAGGGGTACAATGTACAGATTAAAGGCCTGCGCGACGGACGCTGCGCCCGCTGCGGCAGGGAGATTGCAGGGGTTTGGGGATAGGAGCCTGTTACGCGTAAGGCGGGGCCAATAAGCTTGTTCGGAAACCCTGCCGGATTCCCCGGAGGGTCTATTGTTGCAATCCCCCCGCGCGATTTACCGGCTCGAATCACTATATTGCCTGACCGTTTCAGGCGGCAGTTTGAGCGCCTGAGAAATCTGTTCTACTGTCATGCCGAACTCAAGAAGATTTCTGACATCCTCCTCTCGGCCTTCTTCCCGGCCTTTTTCCAAGCCTTCCTCCCGGCCTTCTTCCCGCTCTACTACCAATGCGTCTTCAAGTTTCCATTCGCTCATTAACATATTTACCACCTCCGAACCGTGGGTTTCCAAAAAGGGTACTATTATGTAAACAACAAACCCGCTAAGTTCAGGGAAAAATGTTATATTATTCTTTCTAGTATAATACGAATAATAACTACAATTAAGGGAATTACGAGCAGCCAGAATAGCTTTGGATTGCGAATCTTTTTGATTAAACCGCATCTATAATCAGTACAAATATAACGATTTCTCAACCGACCCTGTTTCAGCGTGCAATAAACAGCTTCAAATTTATCAAATTTTTTATTGCGGTGTATACAGAAAAGACACAATTTCTTTCTCATATTATCGAAAACTCTTTTATTTGCTTGTCAATTGATTTAATTTCAGCAAGCGTTTCTTGCGATTGGTTTTCTAAAACAAGTTTCCGGCCTCTTAATCTGGCAATTATTTTATTATAATCATTACCAATAGTGTTGCTTTGAGAGATTGGGGTATCCTCGGAAATTTTAGTGAACTCTATCCTTGCTATATCTAATTCCAAATCAATCTTACATTCATCGTTCTTCGCATTAAATAATCCAAATCTTATTTCTTCCATGTAGTTTGAATTTAAATGGCCGCAGGTAACGATTAAACCTTTTTCTATACACACAGACGCGGGATAGAATATTCCAAAAAAACGCTCTGCTAATACAATACGTTCTTCTACAGCTATTACAACATATTCATGCGGCTCTAATACGTATCTTTTTTCAAGAGGAACAATCGCTTCATTCAATAATCCTTCATCATCAAATTTGCTAATACATATCTTTTTTGGTTTTAATCGATAAAAATTTATCCCTAACTGCTTTTTATCAAAAGGCGCGATTTTAATCTTACCCGTTGAAATAGCTTCTTCAATTTCGATGTTTGTTAACATATGGACCCCTCAAAAATATAAAATTGTATTATAGTATATCGATTTTAATTTTAAGTCAAGTAGTTTTTTCATGAAAATTAACATAGTCTGGAGGATTTCGGTTACATTTCTAAATGAGGCCCCACGGGTGTGCAGGGCCTCTGGCAAGACTATCAGAAAAAGCGCTGCGGGCTTTCGCCGCAATTTCATTGACGAAAAAAAAGCCTTCCCCGGCATAGCCGGGGAAGGCGGGTTTCATTGGTGGAACTTAGGGATTACTCAAATATGGTAAGGGTGTTGGATTCAACCACATATCCTTTGTCGTTTATCCCTTTCACTCTGTATTGAATTTTCTCGCCGGCAAGGTGAGGCGTCTCACCGGGGATAGATACGGTGTTGCTGCCGGGGGGAAGCTTTGTGGTATCGCCTTTGGCTATAGAGAAATCTCCGGTGGCGCCAATGTCGGTCCAATCCAGCGCGTCGAAAAACCTATACTGCGAAGAATAGGTATAGGTAAAAGGCTGAACATCAGGAACAGTAAATTTCAGTGTAATGCCTGTCGAGGTGGACGAAACGGCACCGATTTGTTCCAAACTGTTATTTAGAGGAGCTGGATCTCTTGCGGGGACTATGGCGTCATCCAGCTCTTCTACCTCAATCGTGATGGTACCCTTTGCGCCAACCCCGTTAGCCGTCGCTTCCCAAGCCAGTTCGTATGCGATGGAGGGGGTGCCGCTATCGCTTGCAGCCAGCAAATTAGTCAGAGGAATAGTCAGGCTGCGCCTGTCGGTAACGTCTCCCGTTGTTGCGGTCGCTTTCCGGTACTCAGTTGTTCCATCGTTATATATGAAATACAGGGTAGCCTTTGCGTTGGTAAAAGTCTTGTTGAAATCTATGGTGATATTCTTGTCCGGGGCAATCTCAATGGCGCTGGATAAGTCATCATTAGTGTTTACGTGAGTAGCCTCGATAGGCTCCTCCAGGCTAAACTCCAGACCGTCGATGGGTGAGTCATCATTACTGTATGTATTGGAGGGGTCACCGGCCGCGGCGACGGTGAAAGTGAGCTCCTCGTCAGCAAGCCCGGTATGCGGATATACATAAACGATGCTGCCGTCTATTTGGTAAACAGCCTTGATACTGGTGGGACCGGTCGACTCATACCACGTAATAGAAACATCGCCGGCCCTGGTAGAAATCGCCTCGCTGAAGGAGAGCTTAACCACCTGATTGGGCGCAAGACTAACGGCGCGGGCAGCGGTCGGAGCGTCGACAACTTCGTAGCCCACCAGAGTCAGGCCCCTTGCGGTATAGATCTCAAACGTAGAGGGGTACACGGGCGAACCGTCCGCTGCCGTAAGGTCTGGCGGAGAACCAGGAGCAAGGTTAAGCGTATCGGTAATACCCGATACCGCGGTGGCGTAGGGCAGCCGCAATATAGACGCCTTGTCGAGGTAACTAAACGGAGTCAGCGTCAGTTCAGTATTGTCGGCGTTCCAGGAATCTTTCAGCTTAACGGTGCCCAGAGTAAGGGAAGGCAGCGTACTGGGATCCATGGGCTTGCTAAAGGTAAACACTATGGAGTCGGTCACAGGCAGAGGACTCGCGTACGTCCCCACAGTGGCCGCGGTTACCAGAGCGGTATCCCCTATGGTAAACAGGTAGAGGGTTCCCACATTGTACTCTACCGAACCGATATTCGTGGGAGCGACCGGTGTTGCAAGACCGCCTTCCAGGGAAAACTGGTAGAGGGCAGGAGCGCTTGTTGTGTGGCGGAAAGAATAGGATTCAGTCCCTTGTGTCAGCGTAAAAGCGGGAATAACAAAGTTAAGCGCGCCTGTGGAGGGAATGTTCGCCGCCGTAAAGGAACCGTCCGCGCCGGTTTTGTACGGGCCGTACGTAGCTGTACCGCTGGTAATGCTGAACTCGCGGTTAGCCAGCGCCGCGGTACTCCCCGCGGGAAGAATCTCATTGTATTTTTCATACACAACTAAAATTTTGCCGCTGAGTTTACCGTTGAGCGGGTCCATTTCAACGGGGAAGACGGATATACCAAAAGAATAATTGTAATTGAGTTTGTAATCCACAATCTTAAACTGGCCGTCCTGATACTGTATTGTCGCACCGGCGCCGTTGACATAAAGCCCGTTACCCGCGTATTCCCAACTGCCGGTGGCGGTAGTCCCTGTCAGGTCGGTTTCATCCGGATACTGCTTTACATACTCCGCCAAAGCTGTAAGCTGGCCCTGGAGGGCCTCATATTCGGCGTCAGGATCGATAGTCTTATATGCCGAGGGGAATACGGTAATAGTTCCGGCTGTGCTATAGTTAGTCGTGCCGATAAGGGCGTTATACGCAGTTGAACCATTATTGTATGCATAGCCGGTCTTTGTAAAGGAAATGGGATAATCCCCCACAGGCACATTGGCAAAATGATAGATGCCGTTGACGTTGGTTGTGGCGGTATATTTACCCAGCGCGACCGTTACGCCCTGTATAGGTTCATCGGTCTCAGAATCGGTAACAATGCCGGAAACCTGGCCGTACTGGGCCCCCCCGCCCCCGCCGCCGTCTGAATCTGAATCCGAATCACACCCTGTGATTGCCAGAACAAGGGTCAGCAGTAAAGCCGATACCCATGTCCAAAGATTCCTTTTTTTCATACATACTCCTCGTCTTGGGAAGGCCGCGGTTATTGTCCGGGGCTTCCCGATAAAATTTTTATAGGGCAACGCCCCCGCCGGGTTTGCTCTGGGCGAATCCGGCGTAAACACCCGCAACGCGGGAATTTGTTTCTAGAGATGGTGTAGACAGATGTGATGTGCATGGCTCAGAATCCGGTTTCCGTGTATTTTGGCGGAACCTTTCTGATGAGATAGAATTATAATGACAAAGAAATAAAAGATTATTTCGGAACTTACATGGGGGGGTGGGGGGGGTAATTGATTATTGCATAAGGACTTATTGTCTGAAAGCCGACCGAATTATTTTTTTCGTACGCATGTCTGCAATTCGCTTGTACCATGAAAAATTTCACTCCTGAGCTTTTATAGCATTAATTCTAAAAACCGTCAAGGAGTTGCGCAGGCTTTTTACTTTTTTGAGCGGGCAAAAATTTCACAGCGGTCAGGGAAGATTTTTTAACCGGGAAGTCGAAGAAGTAAGGATTAGAGAGTAAGCGTTATTCCGGCGTATACAAATGCTATGGGCCGGGCAAAAAAGGCGCACGGAAAAAAATGTTGCACCGTGTGAGCAGGGCATCGGCGTTTACCCTCGCTTTATAGAATTAAATTGTGCGAAGCACGCCCAGGTAAACGCACGCGTGAGCGTGTTTGTAATAACAAGGCGTCAAAGCGGAATAGAAAAATGCAGCATTTTTCTATTCCGTGGTCGTGTCAGAACGAGGCCCTAAAAAGACTTTGGGCGTATATAAAGGCCAAAGGCCGAAAAAGCCCGCGGGGCGCAAGGGATTGAAGGGGCGCGAGCGTCCGTTTTGTGTAAAGACGCTTGCAAAATTACTTCGCAATTTTTCAGGTCCGGTTTTTACGGCTTGTAATCTACTGCGCGGAACCCCCGAAAAGCCCGGTTTTTTGCGGTTTCGCCGCAAAAAATGCGCCACAGATGATCGAAAAAAGTAAACGCCGATGCTCTGCCGTGTGAGTTTTCTCTCAATACAGATTGTGTAAAATCCGCTACGATAAGCAATTCGTATTTATTCATGGGGGAGATTTTATGAAAAAGATGAGCGTCTGGTTTGTGGCGGCTTTCGTGGTGGTTTCTCTTTTGGCTGGCTGCGGCGGCAGTCCGGTAGACCGGTTTGAAGAGCTTGTTGATGAGACGATTGCTTTGATGAAGAAAGCGCAATCGGGCGATTTAAGCGCGATGACGGATGCCGCGAAACTTCAGGAAAAGCTTGAGAAACTTACCCGGGAATTGGAAGAAAAAGAAGATACTCTGAGCGCGGAAGAGCAGGAGCGCCTAGAAAAGGCTATGGAGAAACTTTTGACTTCGGCCTTTTAGCCTTTATAAATTTTGTGTATACTGCGCGGCATGAAACCTACCATCGTTTTGATTGACGACCACTGTATGATACGCAAGGGTTTTGCCGCGTGCGTTACCGAAACAAGGGGCTTTACCGTCGCGGGAGAAGCGGCTTCCCTGGCCGGGGCGTATGAACTGTTTGAAGCGCTGCCGGCTGCGCCTGATGTTGTTCTTCTTGATATAGGCTTGGGCGAAGACAGCGGCCTTGAGTTTCTTGCGTACCTGAAGGAAAAATATCCTGAGGGAGGGCGGCCCGCGGTACTGGTGTATTCGATTTTTGAGGATGCCTTCCGCGTGCAATCGGCGCTGCGCATGGGGGCTATGGGCTATCTTTCAAAAAGCGCCGGTGAGAGCGAGATAGGGCTTGCCCTTGACGCGCTTCTGGAGGGAAAAACGTATGTGGAGAGCAGGCTTTTCCGGAAGATCGACGCGACTCCGGATTTTTTTTCCCTGCTTACCCGGCGCGAAAGGGAAATACTGGCTTTGGTACAGAAAAACCACAATAACAGCCGCATCGCGCAGGAGCTTGGGGTAGAGGTGCGCACTATCGAAAACTACATGAGCCGCATTTATGATAAGACCGGCGCGGCAAACAGGGGAGAGCTGGTTAAGCTGTAGTAAAGCCGGCCATGTTTGTAAGCGCCATGAGCCTCATGCGGCATTGCTGTTTGAGCGGGTTTTATGGGAGTGGTGGATACACAAGCATAGCCGCGCGGAAGCGGAATTAATTCTTGGCCAATCAAGAGAGGTGTTTTTATGGCTGTTGACATTGAAACCGTCAAACGGGTCGTTAGACAATACATCAGCGATGTAAAAGACAAAATGCCGATTGAAAAAGTTTATTTATACGGTTCGTATGCGAAAGGTATTCAACACGAGCATAGTGATGTTGATGTGTGTTTTTTTTCCGAATACTTTGCGTCAAAACGCACATGGGATATATTAACGGAATTATTTTATCTGAAAGTAAAATATGATAAACAACTTCTTATAGAACCCTATGCCTTTCCGACATCTGAAATCTACAACGATAATCCCTTTGTGAAGGAGATTCTCCGAACCGGTTACGAATTGTAATCCGGTTGCCCGTGTTGGGAAGAAACTACCAGGGGAGCGGAAATAAGAAGATTTTCGGCTCTTCAACTTCCCGCCTCTCCCCCCGGCCTGCTTTCCTGGATGTACGGTTTAGGCTTTTTTTGTCCGAAAATGTTTTATGCCTTTTACAATCAAGGGAAAAAAGAGAAAAACACAGGAGATGGCAAGACATATTGTGGCTACCGGGTATTCAAAGATTGAACTTAATCTGCCCTCTTCGCTGATAAGCGCGATTTTGAAGTATTTTTCCACCAGCGGGCCTAAAATAAAACCAAGGATGATTGAAACGAGGTCTATCTCGAACTGATTCAGTATATAGCCTATTACGGAAAATGCAATCAAAATTCCTACTTCAAATACGCGGTTGTTCAGGGCGAAAACACCCAGGACGCAGAATAAAATTACCGCGGGAAAAAGCAGGGAAAGTTTTACTTCGATTATTTTAATAATGGCTTTCATTAAACCCAGTTCCATGATGTACATGACGATATTCGCAAGGAAGTACACAACCATGATGGTTCCCACAATATCGGCGTTGGTCGTAAAAAGCAGGGGGCCGGGCTGAAGGCCCTGAATCATAAGCCCGCCTATCAGGGCCGCCGTGACCATATCGCCGGGTATGCCCAAGGTAACCAGAGGAATAAGAGCGCCGCCGTTTACCGCGTTATTCGAGGATTCCGAAGCGCAAATGCCCTCGGGGTTTCCCTTTCCGAAAAACTCCGGCCGTTTGGACACGGCCTTTGTCTGGTTATAGGCGAGAATCGTTGAAGCGTTCTGTCCTATGCCGGGCAGAATACCAATGAGCGTTCCAAAGAGGCTGCCTATACCCAGAGCCTTGAGACAGCCCCTCATCTCTTTGAAAGGCGGCCAGAAGGAGATTTTTTTTAGCGTCATTTTTGGCCGGGTTGAACTTAAATGAACCACCTGATCCATGATTTCCCTGATGGCGAAGAGGCTCATCATCAGGGCCGTGGCCTGAAGCCCGCCCTGAAGCTGGCGGAAGCCGAAGGTAAGGCGGTTTACGCCCAATACCAGATCCATACCCACCGTGCCCAGCAAAAGGCCGATGAGGGTTCCCAAAAGTCCCTTTATAATATCCGTGCTGGTCATGGCCGCGACTATGCACAGGCCCATAAAACATACTGCAAACAAATCCCAGTTTCCCAGCATAAGCGCCACTTTGGATAATTGGGGAGCAATGGTAAAAAGCGCGACAGCGGAGAATGTTCCCCCCGCGAGACTCGCGAATACGCCTATCGCGAGGGCCTCGCCGGGTTTTCCGCTTTTCGCCATGGGATACCCGTCCCAGCAGGTTACGATTGAGGAAGGCGTTCCCGGAATGTTGATGAGGGTCGCGGTGATAAGTCCGCCCGATATGCCGCCTACATATATCCCAACCAGTATCGCCAGCCCCTGAGCCGCCGTCATGGTAAAAGTAAAGGGAATCATAAGCATAACGCCCAGGGTAGCCGTCAACCCGGGGATTGCCCCGAAAATGATGCCGAAAAATACTCCGAACACCATAAAAAGACCCACAGATGGATGAGAAAACAATGTTTGAAAACCAAGAATAATCGCTTCCATAAAAACGAAAGGCCCCCTTCCGGCGGTATCTAAATTGTTCAGAAACTAAAGTTTCCGAACAACTTTCTTGTTTTTAAGACAAAAGGCGGTTTCAAAGTTTGTCCTGAAACCGCCTTACCCCTGTCATTTATTTAAGGTCCTCAAAAAAAGGCCGCAGTTCTTCGGTCCACTTCACTATCTGCTGCTTCGCGGCCGCGCCGCCAACAAAATTCGCCGTAAAGTTCAGATTGTTTTCCACAAAATCAACGAAGGCGGGATTGGTGGCGACTTCTTTCAGCGCGTTCTCAAGATAGTCCATGACGGCCCTGGGAGTTCCCTTGGGCGCGTAGTACCCGCGCCATTTAACCGTGGTAACATCTATGCCCTTTTCAAGAGTCGAGGGAAGATCGGGCTGCGACTTGATCCGCTCGCCGCTCACCACCAGGAGGGGAATATTATCACCGGATGCCACCAGAGCCTTGATTTCCGAAGCGGTTGTGGTTTCAAGCCGCGCCTCGTCGCCCAGAAGAGCTTTGCGCGTACCTGCGCCGCCGTCATAAGGGACAAAGGTAATATTATCAAAAATACCAAGAGCCTGGGCTATGCGCTGGGTGTCGGCCATATTTACCGACCGCGCTCCGGAAACAGCCCACTTTATCTTCTGGCCGGGATTGGCTTTTGTCCAGGCAACCACATCCTCAATAGTTTTCCAGTCCGAAAATTTGTTGGTGCTGATAACATTGTAATCGGCAACCACCATGGCGAGGGTTTCCAATTCGTCCCACAGGGGTTCATCGGACAGACCGCCAAGATCGAAACCGATCAAATCTACCGGATTGTGCGCCAGAATCGTATAACCGTCGGCTTTCGCGTCAAAAACCTGATACGCGCCCACAAGCCCTGAACCGCCTTCAATATTTACCGCGACCAGAGGCTGAGCCATCTTGAGATCTTTCATAATAGCCCGTGTAAGAACATCCGAACCACCGCCGGGGGCGTAAGGGATAATACACTGCACCGGCTTTTCCGGAAAGTTCGGATCCGCTCCTTTAGAACCGCAACCTGTGAACAGCGCCGCCGATACCAACAGCGTTAACAGAATTGCCAAAATCTTCTTCATTTTTTTCCTCCTAATGATATGAAGATTGTATGATCTGAAAAATCAGCCGATTTTTCAAAAAAACGCGGGTTAAAAAGCACGCGCAGCAGGCTCCTAAAGCAAATATCCCTAGGGTAAAATAACATTCAGGGCCTTCGCGAAAATAAGATATACGATGATTACCATCGCTACTGAATATATCGTGGCGACAATCAGCGAGCGTATGACTACGCGCCGTGTAATGGGCGGGTTGCCCTCTCCCATTTTTTCTTTGCGCATATACATACAAGTAAGAAACAGGGTAAGAAGAAAAGTTGTAATATTAAAACCCACCGGTTCGAGCAGCGCCGCGTAAAGCAGCAGCGAAAGGCCGGTCAGCGCGACTTCTTTCGTCACGACAAAATGGAAACCCCTGGTTTCGGCCGAACGTCTGAAATTGATGGATTTTACTACCAGAATAAGCGAGCAAATAATAAGCAGAACGCCAATCATGCGCACATACACATCCGGCCGTACCAGATAACCGCCGGCGCTGTCAGAAATTTGGCCTTTGACGATGCTCTTATACTGTACAATAAAGATGCCAACGCCCAGAAGCGCAATACCTATAACACAATCATTCACCGACTTAAAGAATTTTACTTTCACTCTGAAACAATATGTCAATTCTCCAGCCGTATCGTCAAGTTTTTTTTGGGTGCAGCTTCTTTTTCCGCGCGCCTTTTTTGTCCGCCGCAGTACCTTGTTTTATTCATTTTATTCAAAGTACAGATATAAAAACAGCCAAATCGAAGAAGTAAGGGAAAAAAAGCCGCAACTCATTGCTTTAATTTCTTACAGTAACGAGTTGCTAGGTTTTCTGCAGACTTGTTCGGGTTCCTCGGGGGTCTCATCTGTATTTTTGTTTACCGGGCGGCCTTTCATTAATCCTCCGGTTCTTCCAAAACAATTTCGTAGAATTCAATCGGCGGCCTGTCGGTCGAAGCAAGGATTAATCGCGTTCCGCTTACGTTCTGGTAACTCAGGGCATACTCGGCTACACTCCCATAGGGAGGACCATTGGGGACTGCCTGAACCAGTTTGGCGGAACGGTTATTGTCCATGTCTTTAAGGCTCGCGGCTTTCCAGCTTCCAATGAGGCTGCTGCCGTAACCGGATCCTGCTCCCTCGGGTGTATTAAAGATATAGATTGTCATATACCCCCGCAGTACCACGATCTTGTCCAGATATACGGAAACAGCCCGCGCTCCCTGAAAAGCCTGGACGCGGGGATTGAACCTGTATGTCCCATCAGCCGGCCCCGCCGCTTGTACCGCTGTATTTCCCCTCTGCGCAGCTTGCGGCGCTGTAGTATTTGCGGTTTGCGACGCCGGGGTGGCGGGGGCGTAGTTTTCTGTCAGCGCCGCTATGGTCGCGCTGCCAGGAACGTTCCGGCTCCACTGGCCCTGCACCCCGGCGCTCTGTACCTCAATAGCCTTCACCTGCACCCGGTACAGGGGGCCTATCTTGCTCACCGCGCCGGACACAATGCTCTGCGCGCCCAACATTTGCCCTATGCTCTGGGCGGACTCGTCGCTTACTTCCCCGGACATCTGGAAGTTCAGTTCAGCCCGAATGGTGTCAAGCTCCCGCCGGTCTACCACGGAGAACGCGCCGTCGTTCACGGCGTTCTCGGACAGGACGCTTAGAATATACTCCGAAAGGTCGGGGTAATTGCTTTTGATGTTGAGAAACACGGTTATGCTGCCCGCAGGCAACCTGCCGTTGAGGTAGTCCGACGCTTCCCGGATGGCCGCGTCCAACTCAAGCGGCTGATCTGAAACGGAAAACGCTCTACTGGCGCAGGCTGAAAGAACGGCGGCGATAAGGACCGCGGTAACAGTATTCAAAAAAACTCTGGTTTTCATTTTTTCCTCCGGTTGACTTTGCAATTTTCGGCGATGGCTTCCTTTACGGCTTCCCTGACAACCTGTTTAATATCGGCAACAATCGACTGATGTAAGCGTTCCATGGCCTGTTCAATCATTTTACCTGCAGCTGTTTCATCTGTTGGAACACAAGAATTAATTGCCGCCAATAATTGATCAACTTCTTTTTGAGAAAGTACTTGAGTCATACATTCATTCTCCTGTGTAATTAATCTGCGCGGCAACTATCAGCCTGTTACGCTTAAGGCAGGACCATTGCCGCAATGCCCCGCGACGTTCAAAAGGTCTTCGGCTCACATTTATCAGAAGCCCGACAGGCTGATAGTACGCGGTCAGCATTGTATATGTGAATACATGTTTAAGAACAAGTTTTTGCTATAACCTCGAACCAGCCGTCACCCAGCCTGTAACCTTCTTTACAAGTTCCCGCAACAAGTATAGCCTGTTTTCGGCAAAAAAGTGAAGCCCCGTAGGGTTAGAATTGTGATGAGGCGCCGCGCAGCCTTTCCAAAAAGCCGGAAATGGGGTATACTTGTGGCAGGAGTTACAATATGGAAACAACGAAGGCGATAGGCGAAGGGCTGACTTTTGAGAAGGTTTGGGCGGCGATACAGGAAACCGACCGTATTGTTAAAGAGACCGCCCAGCAGATAAAAGAGACTGACCGGCAGATGAAAGAGACTGACCGGCAGATGAAAGAGACCGATAAACGGCTCGAAAAACAGCTCGGAAAACTTGGCAACCGTTTCGGCGAAATGGTTGAATATATGATTGTGCCAAACCTCGTGGCAAAATTCAATGAATTGGGGTTTGAATTTGAAAAAACCCACCGTGATAAAAAAATTGCCGATAGGGAACATAATATTTTCACGGAGGTTGACGCTTTCCTGGAAAACGGCGACAAGGTGATGGTTGTTGAAATAAAAACAAAACCCAACAGTGACGATATAAATGATCACATTGAGCGTATGGAAAAACTGCGCACATATGCTGATTTTCACAATGACAAACGTAAATATCTGGGCGCTATTGCGGGTGTGGTTTTTGGGGATAGCGAGAAAATATACGCCTTTAAAAAAGGCTTTTACGTGATTGAGCCGTCCGGCGATACATTTAATATCACCCCGCCAAAAGGCAGCTATTATCCGCATGAGTGGTAAGCGCAATAGTCAAAATAAATCATAATCCGGTTACCTTGTCACTGAATAAGTATTATCATTATATAGAATATTATTGCTTTTTAGTATATTTAGTATATTTTCAAAACCACCATGTTCATATGCCAGACAAATATTCTTAAATAAATATTTCCGTACTCTTTCATTTTCATTTAAACACTCCTTTTCTGAATTATTATTCAGGCTTGAATCATCAGCATATAATTTATTTATGCACTCATTGATTTTTTCAAAATATTCTGACTCAATCGTTATTGTCTTCTCACGTTCATATTCACCACCTCCGGCAAAGCCATCCCATATATGGTCAAATATTTCAATTTTATCTTCTATAATTTTAAAAGAAGCCGTTCTATAGGTATTTCCTCCATTTGTCAATTTTGTTGATTCCGCTGCAAAACGATGTTCTAATTTTTCCATGATTTCATTCTCCCTTAAAAATATTTGTTGTCAAGTGACGGGCTCAAGGGGTGTAATACGGAGATACGCAATTCACCGCGCAAAATCGCTGGAAACCCTTTGGCCGCGCCAGGGATTGAAGCGGAAATCCCGCAGGGCCGCCATGGGGCGGACCGAGGAATTGGAGCGGAAAGCCCGGCCCCGGCCGCGCGGGAGCGCGGCCGGGGAGGCGCCCCGTCATCCCCGCGAAAGGGTGATGTTACACTCCGGCTCTGTCCCTCCTCAGCATTTCGTTCAGGCTTTGGTTGGTTGTGGGCGTATGTCCCGGAAGAGGCAGCAGCCTTTCATGAATGGCGTCCAGAAACCACGCCTTGCCGGGGAAAAAGTCGTTTTCCATTTCAAAGGCCGGGGTTATCCAGTTGCGGGAACCCAGGACAACAGGGGGCGCGTCCAGGTGGTCAAAGGCCAACTCCGTAACGCGCGAGGCTATTGTATGCAGAAAGCTGCCCCTGCCGCAGGCGTCCGAGGCCAGAAGTATTTTCCCTGTCTTTTTTACGGATGCCGCGATGGGCTCGTAATTCAGGGGATTGATAAACCTGGCGTCAATGATTTCCGCCTCAAGGCCGTATTTCGCCTTCAGTTCGTCCGCCGCTTCAATGGCGCGGTAGAGTGTCGCGCCGATGGTAAGAATTGTCAGGTCCTTTCCGGTTCTGCGGATTGCGGGTTCGCCGAGCGGGGTTTCATAGTAGCCTTTGGGGACGCCTCCTTTTTCGAAGAGTTCGCCGATGTCGTAGAGACGCTGGCTTTCAAAGAACACAACAGGGTCTGTACCCCGGAGGGCCAGGTTCAGCATGCCCTTCGCGTCGCAGGGAGTCGCGGGAAACATAACCTTGAGGCCCGGAATGTGGCTTACTATGCTCGTCCAGTCCTGGGAGTGCTGGGCGCCGTATTTTGAGCCTACGGACACGCGCAGCACAAGGGGCATTTTGAGGATGCCGGCGCTCATGCTCTGCCATTTGGACATTTGATTAAAAATCTCGTCGCCGGCGCGGCCCATAAAATCGCAGTACATCAGTTCAACCAAAGCGCGGCCGCCGCACAGGGCGTAGCCTGTGGCGGAGCCAACAATCGCGCCTTCCGAAATGGGGGAGTTGAAAAGCCTGTGATAGGGCAGGGCTTCGGTAAGCCCCTGATACACGGCGAAAGCGCCGCCCCAGTCCCGGTTTTCCTCGCCGTAGGCAACCATTGTGGGGTCCTCGTAGAAACGGTGTAAAACAGCCTCGAAGAGGGCGTCGCGGTAATTGAAGGCTTTCAGTTTGGGAACAGGCTTGCCTTCCGGGTCCAGGCCGAAGCGGGATTTGCCGGCTATTTTGACGGACCGGGGGTTTTCCGTTATGGGCAGAAGAACCTCAGGCTCGCGGCCCGGTTCAAGGCTCTCCGCAAAGGTGTTGGAAAACATCACTTTGCCTATAGACTCGGCCTCCACGCGCGGGGATATGTCGAGGGACGCCGCCTGCTTTACGGCTGTTTCTATTTTCGCCGCGGCTTTGGCCGCAAGCTCCTCTGTCCGGGCGCGGCTTAAAACACCGTTCGCGACAAGGTAATCCCCAAAGCCGCGCAGGCAGTCCTCGCCTTCCCACAACTGCACTTCTTCGCGGGTGCGGTAGCTGGAAGCGTCCGAGGGGCTGTGACCAGAAAGCCTGTAGGTGATGGTGTCAAGCAGAACAGGCCCGCGGCCCTCAAGGAGAATTTTCTTTTTGCGTTCGATTGCGTCGGCAACCGCAAGCGGGTTGTAACCGTCCACACGTTCGGCGTGCATGTTTTCGGGGTTGACGCCCGCGCCGACCCGGGCCAGAACCTCGTAGCCCATGGTTTCGCCAAAGGTCTGACCGCCCATGCCGTAGAAGTTGTTAAAAAAGTTGAACAAGACAGGCGGAGCGCCGCCAAGTTCTTTTGCCCACAGTTTGCGGTACTGATCCATTGCGGCGAACATCATCCCTTCCCACACGGGGCCGCAGCCCATGGAAGCGTCGCCTATATTGCCGATGACGATGCCGGGCTTGCGGTTGACGCGCTTGTACAAGGCCGCGCCCACGCAAATGTCGCCCGAACCGCCGACTATGGCGTTGTTGGGCATGCTGCCGAAGGGAATAAAAAACGCGTGCATGGACCCGCCCAGGCCCCTGTTGACTCCGTTTTTCCGGGCAAAGATTTCGGCCAAAACGCTGTATAGAATAAAGTTTTCCGCGAGATCCTTTGTGTCTGCGAATTTTTCTTTTTCTACAACTTTCAGCACATCGCCGTCCCAATACTCCTTCATGACTTTTTCAAGAGCCGCGTCATCGAGCTTGGGGATGGCGGAAAAACATTTGGCAAGAATTTCGCCGTGGCTGCGGTGCGACCCGAAAATAAAGTCTTCGATTCCCAGGTGGTAACACTGGCCCACCGAAGCGGATTCCTGACCAATGGAAAGATGGGCGGGCCCCGGATGGTTGTATTCCACGCCGCGGTACGCGCCTTTTGTTTTAAACTCATTGAGCATTGTTTCAAATTCGCGTATGATCATCATGTCGTAGAGAATCTTTTGGAGTCCGTCTTTGCCGTATTTTTTTACTTCGGCCGCGGCGTCCGGCCTGTACGCGTTGATGGGAATATCCTGAAAGGTGAGTTTTCCCGCTTTGCGTACTTCTTTGGGGTCTATGACCTGTGACTTGGGCATATAGGTTTCTCCTTCATTTAATTTCGAACAGGGCTTCGCGCATGACTTCCGATACGGTGGGGTGGGGAAAGACAATTTCTTTGACATCCTGTACACGCAGCTCCGACTCAATCATAAGGGCCGCGCCCGCTATGATTTCCGAACAGCCGGTTCCCAGCATATTGACGCCCAGAATAACGCCGCCGGATTTTTCCGCCACGACTTTGCAGACGCCGTTTTCCCCCGGATGCTCGGCAAGGTAGCGGCCCGAAAGCCTCATGGGAACCTTTGCCGTAACAACCTCATAACCTTTCGCGAGCGCCTCCGCCTCGGTCATGCCGCAGCCGGCGACTTCGGGCGTTGAAAAAACGACCCAGGGAATGGCGTTTCCCCGCCAGCGGTCTTTTTTGCCGAGGATGGTGTTAACCGCGATCTCACCCATGCGGCTTGCGCTATGGGCAAGAAGCGAGCGGCCCGTTACATCGCCCACGGCGTATACGCCGGGAAGATTTGTCCGCATGCACTCGTCGGTTTTAACGCCGGTCTTCGTAATTTCCAACCCCGCCTCCTCAAAGCCCATACCCCCTGTATTGGGCCGCCGTCCTATGCAAAGCAGCGCGAGGTCCGCGGGAATAAGGTTTTTTTGTCCGCCGCGCGAATAGCCCACGCCCGCATCGCTGAACTCCTGGACCTTCGCGCCCAGCTCGAAACTGACTTTGGGCAGGGCCTTGCGCAGGGCCAGCGCAAACTCCCTGTCCAGCGCGGGAATGATTTCATCCATCATTTCAACAACAGTCACTTCCGCAGAGAGCATGCTGAAAAACGAGGCGAACTCCATGCCTATAATGCCGCCGCCCACTATGACCAGCTTTTTCGGCATTTCGGCTATGTTGAGCAGTTCCGTGGATGTTACCACCTTCGGATGCTTTACCCCCGGAATAGGCGGCACAACGGAACTTGAACCGGTGGCTATGATGACGGACTTTGCCTGGTAGTCCGTCCTGTCCACGCGCACCGTCCCCGGTTTTACAAGGCGGCCCTCGCCCTGAACGACCTCAACGCCGCCGCGCTTTAACATGGCAGCTATGCCTTTTTGCAGAGTCTCTATGACCCGCGCCTTCCAGGCCATGGCCTTGTCAAGATGAAAAACCGCTTCCTTAACCGTTACGCCTATGCTTTCGGCTTCCAGCGCGTGGGCATAGGTTTTCGCGGCGGACAACAGGGTTTTTGTGGGAATACATCCCGCGTTGAGGCACACTCCCCCAAGGCGGTCTTTTTCGATAAGAAGGGTTTTCAGTCCTCCGGCAGCCGCTCTTTCGGCCGCGACGTATCCGCCCGGGCCCGCGCCCAAAATTATAAGATCGTACATAGTATCATCCTTTTGCAAGCAGAATATCGAAGCCCGCAAGGGCGTCGCAGAGGTCTTTCAGAAAACGGGCGCCGGGCGCCCCGTCAACAGCCTGGTGGTCTATAGTCAGCGACAATCCAAGTGAGGGGATAAACTTCACCTCCCCGCCGTCCATGACGGGTCTGGGCGTGAGAGATCCCACGCCGAGGATTCCCACCTGGGGCGCGTTCAATATGGGAGTAAAGCTCTCAACGCCCAGAGCGCCGAGATTTGAAATGGTGAAGGTTCCCCCGGAAAGTTCGTCCGGCGTAACCCCGCCTTCCACGCAGGCCCTGGCAAGCCGTTTGGCTTCGCCGGAGATCTGCTTCAATGACAGGCTGTCCGCGCCGCGGATGACCGGCACCATAAGCCCGCGGGGCGTGTCCACGGCAAAGGCCAGATGAACGCGGGCGTAGCGTAGAATCTTCTCGCCGTACCACAGGGCGTTCAATTGGGGATGCAGGGGGAGGATGCGGGAGGCGGCATACAGGATGAAATCATTCAAAGTTATGCCGGCCAGTCCCAGAGCTTCCGGGCTGTCTTTGAGTTTTTTGCGGAAGGCCTGCAGGGCGCGGGCGTCGGCGGAAGAGTTCAGAGTGAGCTGGGCGTGGGCATGCAGGGACTGGAGCATTCTGTCCGCTATGAGTTTGCGTATGCCCTTTGTGGGGATTTCTTCCACAGGGCCGGGGAAATCTCCTGCAAGCGGGGAGAGGGCGGCGGGAACGGCCGCGCCCAAATCGCCGCGCAGCACGCGGCCGCCGGGGCCCGATCCCGCGGCGGGCGCCTGTAAGTGGGCGCTTATAACGCCTTCCACCGCCGCGGGGCTGAGGGGCTGACGGCCGCTGAGCGCAGCCAAAACATCCCTTTCGATAACACGGCCGCCGGGGCCGGTTCCGGGGAGAGTCTGCCAGGCAAGGCCCTTCGCCTGCGCAAGGCTGCGGGCGCGGGGAGAGGCGCTTACGCCGGCCCCGGAAGAGGCGGCGGCGTTCTCCCCCCGGGCCGGCGGCAGAACAGGCGCTTCAGGCTTTGGGCCGGCGGCGGGTTTTGCAGCGCGCGCCGCGGGAGCGGCCGGAGCCGGAACCGCTTCGCCGGGTTGGCCTATGTAGGCTATGGGCGTAAGAACAGGCACATCCGAGCCCTCCGGCTGTGTTATTTTTAACAGCACGCCGTCGCCGGCAGCCTCGACCTCAAAGGTCGCTTTGTCGGTCTCAACTTCGCACAGTATATCCCCCGTCCTGACGGGGTCTCCCTCATGCTTCTTCCATGATAAAATAATGCAGCTTTCTACCGATTGCCCCTGTCTGGGCATGAGAATTTCTATCACGCTGTATACCTCCTCATACATTTTATACGATTTCGAGACGTAAATTTTGTTCCCTCAGCCGCGAAATTGCCTCCTCAGCGAGGTTTGAGTCAACAATCAGCCTGCCAATGCGGGCAAGGGGCAGAACAAGAACAAACCCTGTTTTGCCGTACTTGGAACTATCCGCGACCAGAACGGTTTCCTGAGCCTGACCAGCCATTTTTTTGACGATTTCCGCGCCTTCAACGAGATGAGTGGTAAGGCCCTTTTCGGGAGTAAAACCGTCGGTTCCCACAAACGCGCGGCGCACATGAAAGCGCTCAAGCTCCTGCAGCGCGACGGGACCCACAAGGGATTCTGTGTTATGGCGAAAGTCCCCGCCCACAAGGGTCAGGCGCAGGGAAGGATTTGAGCGGGCATAGGGCAGAACGAGCAGGTTGTTCGTTACAATGCTGACATCGCGCTTACCCGTGAGATACCGCGCGATGAGGGCCGTGGTGGTTCCGGCTTCTATCATGATGGCCTCCCCGTCTTCTATCAGGGCGGCGGCCGCGCGGGCTATGCGGTTTTTTTCCTCAACGCGGGTGCGTTGGTGTTCTAGCATTTCAGGATGAAAAGCAGGCGCCGCGCCTCCCCAGGTACGCACGACAAGACCTTTTTGCGCCAGGGAATTGAGCCCCGCGCGTACCGTAACAGCAGATACCCCAAGCTGCTTGCCTATCTCCGACACGGATATGCCGGAGTCCCCGGTAAGAAGATCAAGAATCCCCCTTTCCCTTTCTGTTACGTATGAATTCACACAACCTTCCGATATTCTTTCAAAATCCTTGCGAATATGTTTTGAGTATATAACTATTTTTGAAATATGGCAAGCAGCCGAGATGCGGTTCGCATAGGCGAACCGCATCTCGGCCCCGGAAATTGCGGTGGCAGCCACCAGTACACTTCAGGCTAAAAAACAAAGCTCCCGGTTACAACGCAATTGCAAAGCAATTGCAGTGGTTGTTATGTCCTGTCCGCGATTTCCGTGAAAGGGTTCCTGCCTTTAGGCGGGCTGTACGCCGGCTTTCCGCTTCAATCTTTTGGCTGTGCCAAAAGGATTT
>JAISQU010000280.1 GCA_031274005.1 Spirochaetales bacterium | reverse complement strand
GCCCCTGGGCCGCGCCAGGGATTGCAGCGTAAATCCTTTTGGCATCGCCAAAAGATTGAAGCGGAAAGCCCGGTTTTTTGCGAAGCAAAAAAGGCGCACGGAAAAAATTGGTGCACCCCTGGAATGAAATTTTTGTAGACAAAACGCGGTATCCGGTATACGATTGAATACACTTTAACGAAAAAGAGGATGTATGACCCCCATGAAGCGGGTGGACCTTCTTAAAGAGCAGATTATCCGGCAGGCGCCTTCTATCTCACCGGAGAGGGCGGAGACCATAACGGAGTATTACAGGAGGTCGGAAGGGGAACCCGCGCTTCTCCGGCGGGCCCGTGTTCTGGATGAGGTGTTGGCGAAAAAAAGCGTTTACATTCTTGACGGCGAGCTTGTTGTGGGCAATCAGTCTGTCAGGCCCCGCGCCGCGGAGATATTTCCTGAGTTTTCCGTACAGTGGGTGTTGGACGAACTGGACGATTTTGCCCTGCGGGATTCCGATGCTTTTCAGATTGACGAAGAGACGAAAGAGCGTCTGCGGGCCTGTCTTCCCTGGTGGGCCGGGCGGACGGTCCGGGACAGGGCCCTTGCAAAGATTTCTCCGGAAGCCATCGCTGCGCATACGGAACTTGTGTATATCCTTACGTCTCTGGGCAGCGGTATCGGCCATTTAAGTATAGACTACGAAAAATGCGTAACGCGGGGAGTCCGCGCTATTATGACGGAGGCATTTGAGCGGGAAAAAGCCATTGACGGAACCGGCCCGGAGGATGGCCGCCGCCGCGAGTTTTACCAGGCCGTACGGATTGTCTGCGAGGCGGTAATCAAATACGCCCGCAGGTTTTCTGTTCTGGCGGAGGAAATGGCTGTTCTGGCGCCGGACCCCGCGCGGAAAAAGGAACTGGAGGAGCTCGCGCGGATTTGCCGCAAGGTTCCGGAGTATCCCGCAGAGACCTATCACGAGGCGGCGCAGTCCTTCTGGTTTGCGCATCTGGTTTTGCAGATCGAGTCAAACGGCCACAGTATTTCCCCCGGACGCTTTGACCAATACATGTTTCCCTATTATGAGGCGGATCTGAGGGCGGGCAGAATTACCCGCGAGTTTGCCAAAGAAATTACCGAAAACATCTGGGTAAAACTGAACGAAATCATTAAGGTCAGGGACAAAACCGGATCAAAGGCTTTTGGCGGTTACCCCATGTTTCAAAACCTTATTGTCGGCGGCGTGGACGAAAACGGCCGGGACTGCGTTAATGATTTGAGTTACCTGTGCATGGAAGTAACGCGCGAATTGAAACTGCCCCAGCCTTCCTTTTCGGTGCGCTGGCATTCCGGCGCTCCCCGTGAGTATATGCGGGCCGCGGCTGAGATTGTCCGCGCGGGAATCGGTATGCCCGCGTTTTTCAATGACGGGGTGATTGTTCCCATGCTTGAAGATTTGGGCTATACGCGGGCCGAAGCGCGCGGCTATGCCGAGGTCGGCTGCGTGGAGCCGCAGGCGCCGGGAACAACAGAGGGCTACTATCCGTCGGGGTTTTTGAATCTGGGCAAGGTTCTGGAGATTACCCTGAATAACGGCGTCAATCCTGTTTCGGGAAATATGCTGGGCCTCCAAACCGGGAGCGGGTTTGAAACTTTTGAGGATTTTTACGCCGCTTTTAAGCGGCAGCTCGGATATTTTTGCAGGCTTCAGGCCGCGGCGATTGATGTTATTGACAGGGTAAACGGAGAGCTTGCCCCCGTTCCTTTTTGTTCCTGCTTTGTGGCGGACTGCGTTGCGCGGGGCCTTGACATACGGCAGGGCGGGGCGCGTTACAATTTTTCTTCGCCGAACGCGGTGGCAATCGCCAACGCCGCCGATGCGCTTCTGGTGGTAAAGAACGCTGTTTTCCGCGACAAAATCATCAGCTACGCGGATATGCGGAATGTTCTTCTTTCGAACTTTGAGGGCAGAGAGGGCCTTCGGCGGCGGTTTCTGAACGCTTACCCCAAATACGGCAATGACGATGACGAGGCGGACTTTTTCGCGCGGGATATTGCCGCTGAGCTGGGCACAATTTTCCGCGAAATCCCGAATGTCCGGAGTGGGCGCTTTCTGGTTGGCCTGCAAAGCATTTCCGCCCACGCGCTTTTTGCCGGCTCCATCGGTGCTACTCCCGACGGCAGAAAAGCGGATACCCTTCTGGCCGACGGAGGCTGTTCCCCCGCTCAGGGAAGGGACACCCGCGGCCCCACGGCGGTTATGAGGTCCGTGGCGAAAATTGACCACTCCGCCATTCCCAACGGAACCCTGCTCAATATAAAGCTGCATCCGAGTCTTGTGGAAAGCGAAAAAGGGATAGAAAGCCTTATCGATCTTGTGGAGTCTTTTTTTCTCATGAAAGGCCAGCACGTTCAGTTTAATGTTGTCGGCGCGGAAACTCTGCGCAGGGCGCAGGAGGACCCGCCTTCGTACCGTGACCTTGTTGTGCGCGTCGCGGGTTTCAGCGTGTATTTTACTGCGATTGATCGGGTTTTGCAGGAGGATATTATCCGTAGAACGGAGCAGGCGGTGTTTTAGCGGTCCGCCGCAGTCCCGGCCCCCCGCGGGTCCTGTCAATGGATATTTCGTTTTATATGAAACGATAATAAATACAATTTTGGAGGAGAACGATGAAAAAGGTATTGGTATGCGTACTGCTGGCCGCCCTCGCGGGCTTGCCGGTCTGGGCAGGCGGGGCTGGTGAAAGCGCGGGAGCGGCGGGCGGCGGCGCTATTGATATGAGGTTTGCCACAAGCCAGCCGCCCACGGGAGGCTATCTGGGCGATTCACCCCAGAAGTTCGGCGAATATCTGGCCGAGGCTTCCAAAGGCGCCATCAAACTGACGGTTCACCATTCCGGATCTTTAAGCGCCAACGAAAGAGAGCTTTTTGAAATGGCCCAGGCCGGAACCGTGGATTTTGCCACAGGCGGCACGCCCTATGTTATCGGCTGGTCGCCTTCGCTCAAAGTTATGGACCTTCCCTACCTGTTCGAGGATGTAGAGCACATCCGCAAAGTAACCCAGGGGCCCGTTGCCAAAATCATCAACGAGGAGTGTAACAAAAACGGCGTGGAAATTCTGGGCTACGTTCTGTGCGGTTTCCGCAGCATTTTTACCGCGAAGACTCAGGTAAAAACCCTTGAAGACCTGAAGGGCATGAAAATCCGCTGCCAGGAAAGCCCCGTGTATATCGAAATGTTTCGCGCCCTGGGTATGCTGCCCACTCCCATGCCGGCTTCCGAGCTGTATACGTCTCTTCAGACCGGCGTTGTGGACGCGGGCGAAAACGATCCGGCCAGCGTTGTAAGCTGGGGCTGGGTAGACGTTATCAAGTGCTATATGCTGGACAAGCACAGCGTTACGTGCAACCTGGTTGCCATGAACAAACCGAAGCTCGACGCGCTTCCTCCGGATTTGCAAAAAGCCGTGCATGACTCCGCGAAAAAAATGATAGACTACCAGTTTGCCTACATTGAGGGCGCCTGGGCCGAAAGCCTGGACATGATACGGGCAAAGGGAGTTACTGTTGTGGAACTCGCGAGCCTTAAACCTTTTCAGGACAAGGTGAGCTTCCTCGCCGACCAGTATGACAAGGAACTGGGCAAGAACCTTGTGCAGATGGTACGGGACGCCGCGAAGAAATAACCCGGCAAACCGCCTCGTATATTCCGCTCCCGGCCTTCGGAGGCGGAATATGCCGCGCCTTTACGGGCGCAGGGGTTGAAACGAAACAAAAAATGCGGAAGGAGATTTTCATGGCAAAGCCATCGTTTCTTTACAGGATTTATACGGGCTATAACAAAGCCGCCGAGGTCCTGTCCATTATTATTCTTATTGCTATTACGATTATCGTTTTGATTTCCGTCGGCGCCCGTTACATTTTTGAAATGCCCTTTGAGTGGTCCGAGGAATTCGCGCGTTACGGTTTTATCTGGATTTGTTTTCTGGGTTTCGCCCTGGCGGAAAGAAGCGGCGACCACTTCAGAATTACCTATTTCGCGGACAGGCTGCCGCCTAAAATCAGGCTTCTTGTGGAAATATTCCTGAATTTTCTGATGTTTGTTGTCCTGTACAAATTTTTCATGGAAAGCATGAATTATTACAATCAGGGGAAAAGCGGGATTTCTACCATTATGCTTATCCCCCTAAATTATATTTATGTCGCGCTTCCCGTGGGCATTGTTCTTATGGCCCTGAACAGGATTAAAGTATTCGCCGATACGCTGTTTTTCTGCGTACGCAGGATAAAA
Source organism: Spirochaetales bacterium (assembly GCA_031274005.1). Classification (GTDB taxonomy): domain Bacteria; phylum Spirochaetota; class Spirochaetia; order DTKZ01; family DTKZ01; genus JAISAF01. The sequence continues at coordinate 4,410 of JAISQU010000280.1, read as the reverse complement.
GATCCCGGCTATACTCCGGCGCCGCCGGAAATTCATTAGGAGGCCCTATTATGACAACAGCCCTTGCGGTATTGATTTGCTTTTTCGGCTTGATGATTCTTGGCATGCCGATTGCCTATTCCATGATTGTTACCGGTTTTATTACGATTAACTTTTTCCATCCGGGAATTCCCCTGGTTATTATTCCCCAGAGGGTTTTCGCCGGAATCAACAATTTTATCCTTTTGTGCATTCCCTTTTTTATGCTTGCCGGGGAACTGATGTCCATGACCCCGCTTTTTGACAAACTCATCAACCTGTCAAAGGCCCTTGTGGGGCACATCCGGGGCGGCCTGTCCCATGTCAACATTGTGGTAAGCATGTTCTTCGCCGGAATTACCGGCGCGGCGGTTGCCGATACCTCCGCCGTGGGCGGCATTCTGATTCCCGCGATGAATAAGGAAGGATACCCCAAGGGCTATACGGTAGCCGTTACGGTAAGTTCCTCGACTCTGGGCGTCATCATTCCCCCCAGCAACCTGATGATTGTGGCGGCCCTTGCCACGGGGCAGTCCGTCGCCATTCTGTTTATGGCAGGCATTATTCCCGGCATATTGTCCGGCATGGCCCAGCTTGTGGTCAGCTTTATCTACTCCTATAAATACGGGTATCCCAAGTCCTCCGACATGACCTGGAAGGACCGGGTGCGGATTTTCTGGGAAGGTATGCCTGCCATAGGAATTCCCGTTATCATCATGGGGGGAATTTTGGGCGGCGTCGTAACGCCTACCGAAGCCGCGGACCTGACGATTTTTTACGCGGTTGTGGTGGGGATTTTCGGCCTGCGCAGCATTCCGACCATGAAACGCCTCTACAGCAGCCTGGTTATTGTTGTCGAGCGGCTGGGCGCGGTTATGTTCGCGCTGGGCGCCGCCATGGTTTTGGGATGGATCTTCGCCATTGCCCAGGTGCCGGACGCCATAGGCGCGTGGATACTGTCGGTTACGACAAACTCCGTCATCATTACCATAGGCATGCTTATAACGATGCTCATCGTGGGAACCTTTATGGACCCCCTGCCGGCGATTCTGATTTTTACGCCTATCTTTCTGCCCATCGCGGAGTCCATAGGAATGGGAAAACTGCATTTTACGATTACCATGATTTTTGGTTTTGTCATAGGGCTGATAACTCCGCCGGTGGGTTCGGTCCTGTATGTTGGCTCGGCGATCAGCGGCATGAAGGTCGAGGAGTTTGTGAAAGACCTTATACCTTTTATTTCCGCGATTATCGCTATTCTGATTTTGCTCGCTTTTGTTCCGCCTCTTGTAACTTTTATTCCGAATCTGCTTTTTCAATAGACTTGTTCAGAAACTAAAGTTTCCGAACCATTCTGATAGATCGAAACGCTTCATTTGAAGCGTGAATTATATAACAAACGGAGGAACGTATGAAAAAGATTTGTCTGGTTCTGTTTGCGATGGCTCTGGCCGGACTGCCCCTGTGGGCCGGAGGGTCCGGCGAAGCGGGCGGCGCGGCGGCCACAGGCCCCGTGAACATGACCTTTGGCTCGAGCCAGCCCCCAAAGGGCGGCTTTATGGGCGAGATGGCCTTTAAATTCGCCGATTACCTGAAAGAGGAAAGCAAGGGCGCGATTACCGTGACCGTGCACCATTCCGGGGCTTTGAGCAACAACGAGAGGGAACTGCTGGAAATGGCCCAGGCCGGCACCGCGGATTTCGCCATGGGCGCCACAACCTACATTCTGGGCTGGTCGCCCTCAATGAAGGTTTTTGACCTGCCCTTCCTTTTTGAAAGCGTCGATCACTTCCGCAAGGTTACCCGCGGCCCTGTGGGAAAAATTATGGAAGACGAATGCGCCCAGCACGGGGTTATTCTGCTCGGCCAGATTCTGCCCGGCTTCCGCAGTATTTTTACCGCCTCGAAGCCCATCAAAACCATAGACGACCTGAGGGGCATGAAGATCCGCAGTATGGAAAGCCCCGTCTATATTGAAATGTTTAAAGCGCTCGGCATGCTGCCCACGCCCATGCCTTCCTCGGAGCTGTACACCGCGCTGCAAACGGGCGTTGTGGACGCGGGAGAAAATGATCCCGCCAGCGTTGTAAGCTGGGGCTGGATTGATGTTATCAAATACTACATGCTCGATCAGCATACGATTAGCTCCAACATTGTGGTTATGAACAAGCCCAAATACGACGGCCTCTCCCCTGATTTACAGAAGGCCGTGCGCAGCGCCTCTGTGCGCGCCGTGGATTACCAACTGGATTACATTGTAGGCGCCTGGGACGACTGCCTGAAACAGATCAGGGCGAAGGGCGTTACCGTTGTGGAACTCAGTTCCCTCGCGCCTTTTCAGGACAGGGTAAAATTTATGGCCGACCAGTACGACAAGGAAATCGGCAAGGGCGTAGTCGGAATGGTGCGCGACGCCGCCAAAAAGTAACGGTATATAAATCCGGCAACCCGGAGGTCCAAAAGCCTCCGGGTTTTTTATCTGTTCGCGCCATTCCTCCCCTGTCATTTCAATCACGGCCTGTTTTCCTGCTTTGGCGTATTGACGGTACGTACAATCCCCCTATACCATAATAAGGGTGAATCCGGATAATCCCGCCGGGGAGTTGTGGAGTAAGCGGCGGCTTTTGCGCCTGATATGGCCCCTGATAATTGACCAACTGCTTCTTGTCCTACTGGGTATCGTGGATACGCTGATGGTCGCCGTAGTGGGCGAGGAAGCCGTGGGGGGCGTATCCCTGGTGGACTCCGTCAATATCGTGGTCATCGAACTTTTTTCGGCCCTGACAACAGGGGGCGCCGTGGTGTGCAGCCAGTATCTGGGCCGCGGGGATAAGCCAAGCGCGTGCGGCGCGGCCAGGCAGCTTATATACACGGTTGTTTTGTTGTCCGGGACTCTGATGGTTTTTACTTTTCTGGAGCGCGGCCCCATTTTGCATCTCATCTACGGGCACATCGCCCCGGAGGTTATGAAAGAAGCGGAAATATACTTTCTTTTTTCCGCGTTAAGTTATCCCTTTGTGGCCCTGAGTACGGCGGGTTCAGCTCTGTTCCGCTGTATGGGCAATAGCCGGACGGGGATGTGGATTTCTCTTCTCGCGAACAGCCTGAATATCGGGGGAAACGCTCTTCTGATTTTTGTTTTTCATTGGGGAGTCGCCGGCGTGGCCCTTTCCACGCTGATAAGCCGTTTTATCGCGGCGGCGCTGCTGCTCCTTTTTTTGCGCATGCCCCGCGAGGACCTAAACATCAGGGGAATCCGCCGCGTCCGCCTGCGGCCTTCCATCATACGGAGCATCCTCAAAGTGGGAATCCCCAACGGTATGGAGGGGGCCGCTTTCCAGGTGGGAAAACTTTTTCTGGCGCGGCTTGTTTCCACCTTTGGAACCGCGGCCATCGCGGGAAACGCCATCGCCACTATTATTCTGACCATAGGAAATTTGCCGGGACTCGCCATAGGGTATGCGCTTCTTACTGTGGTGGGTCATTATATGGGGGCGGGGGATTTTGAGGGGGCAAAAAAATATACCCGTACGCTTATCGGATGCAACTATCTGGTTATGGGGGTTTTTAACATTCTTATCATTATCGCGATGCCCTTCTTTTTCCGGCTTTTTGCCTTGTCCGAAGAAAGTATCCGCGTAGCCCTTGTCTGCGGCACAATTTTCTGCGCCGCCGCCGTTGTTATCTGGACGCCCGCCTACTGTCTTCCCTTTGCTCTGCGGGCGGCGGGGGACGGGAAGTTTACCCTGATTGTGGTCGGCGCGGCTATGTGGTTTGCCCGTGTCGGCATTGCGTACCTTCTGGCCTGGCGCTTTGAGGTGGGGGTGGTATGCGTCTGGATTTCCATGGTATGCGAATGGATTGTCCGCGGCAGTTGTTTTGTTCTGCGCTGGAAAAGCGGAAAGTGGCGGAAACACCGGGTTATTTAACCGGGCGTCCGCGCTTACTTTGTCCTGATTGGAAAAGGCATGGTTCATCAGCCCCTTTCAGGGACCGGCAATGACTCTCCTCGCCCTGAAGGGCGGGGTATGGACCCGCCCTGCGAATCATAGGAGCCTGTCGGACTTCTCATAACGTTAAGCGCAACAGGCTGATAGTATCTTGATTACACTAAATCATAAGAAAAGAATTCTAACCGCAGAGAGCGCAAAGGACGCAGAGAATAGGAGAAAACAGTACATGCAAGGCGGGAACGGGCTTTTTTACCATTTGTTTCTTCATTCTTCCTCTGCGATCTCAGCGTTCTCCGCGGTTTTTATTTGTGTCTTTAGTGTAATGAAGAACCGCGGAGCAGAGCTCCGCGGTATCTTCGTTGGTTAAGGAAATTTATTGTATAGGCATGGTTCATAACCCGTAAATTTAAGATCCTTTCCATTTTGTGGTAGGCCAACT
>JAISQU010000074.1 GCA_031274005.1 Spirochaetales bacterium | reverse complement strand
CGGGCTGTACGCCGGCTTTCCGCTTCAATCTTTTGGCTGCGCCAAAAGGATTTACGCTGCAATCCCTGGCGCGGCCCAGGGGCTTCCGGTGATTTTGCACGGAAAAAGAAGTTGCACCCCGGGCTTTTTTACCATTTTGTGGTGTTTACCCTGAAGCGTACTGGTGACTTTCTCCGCAATTTCCGGCCCGCCTGCGGCGGGAACGCTTTCACGGAAATGTGCGGGGAAGGGGGATAGCTCAGAAAGGCAATTGCTTCGCAATTGCGTTATATTCAGGAGTTTTGGTAACAAGCAGAAAGCGGCTTGGGGGCTTTTCCCGCAATTTCCGGTCGGGACTTTTTCCCCAAGCCTTCGGCTTGGGGAAAAAGTCCCTTGACAAGGCTCCTTTTTTATTCTTAAATTACAAAAACGCCTCATAAGGGCGTAAAAATGCCACAGGAAGTCGAAAAACTTTGAAGAAAAATCGTTATTTTATTTGTTTGTTGATGTTTTTTTCTGTTCTGGCGCTTTCGGCCCAGGATATTATGACGGCCGAAAACTTTTTTGATCAGATGTCGGAGATTTACGGCGAGGTCAAAGATTATATCGCGAAAGTTACGATAGTGCAGGAGAAGGAGACAATGACAGGCACATTGTACTACAAAGATCCCAATCTCCTGCGTATAGACTTTACCAGTCCGGCCGAACAGGTTCTGGTTACCGACGGCGCAAAACTTACCGTATATATTCCCCAGTACAGGGTTATTATGTCCCAGGCGCTCAGGCAGCGTTCTTCGATTAATAACCTGGCCAGCAAACAGGGGCTTGTGATTATGAAAAGAAATTATTCCATCGCGTATCTGGAAGGGCCGGCCAAGGTTCCCCTGGATGCCTCTTCGCCTGTTATGGTGACCAAGCTCAGGCTCACATGGCGTACCAATTCAGAGGGTTTCCGCGAGATGATTCTGTCGGTTAACAGCCGGAACATGATTTGCAGAATCGATGCGATAACCGTGGGGTATCAAAAAATTCAATTTAACCTGGAGGATATACGGATCAATCAGAATATTCCTGACGCGCGTTTCAAATATGACCCGCCGGCGTCGGCCAATGTTCAGGAAAATTTCCTGTTTGAACCCGAATAAGCAGACGGACATTATGGAATCTTTAGGTCAAAAATTTAAAACCTCCAGGGAAGCCCTGGGCTTCAGCGTCGAGCAGGTTGCCCGCGATACGCATATCGCGAAGCGTTTTATTGTTTCGCTTGAAGAAGAAAACTTCGATCAATTTCCCGGCGATACGTATATTATAGGCTTCATCCGCAATTACGCCGATTATCTGGGACTCGACCAAGCGGAGCTTGTCAACCTTTACAAAAACTTCAAGATTCAGGAGCAGCCCATTCCCATTGAGGCGCTTTTGCGGAAAAAATCTTCGAAGCCTCTCATCCTTATCCTGACGGGACTTGCCGTTCTTGCGGGTCTTGCCGCGGGGGGTTATATATACTTTCAGGACAGGTTCCGGGCGCCGGTACCGGCGGAAAGAACGGAAAAGCCCGCGGCCGCAGCCTCCGCGATTCAGTACACGCTGGAAGCCGAGGCTCTTGAACAGTCTTTTGGTCAGGGGGACGAGATTCTTGTCAAACGGCAGGATGCTTCGTATACTCTGAAAATCGAAAAAATCGAAAATACCGTTCTTCTTCTTGCGCCTGTTGAAAATCTGGATTTGCAGGAGGGGGAGGAAAACTACATCCGGCTCACCCCCCAGGGCGAAGCCCTGAAGGTTATCTGCCGCAGCATAGAACGCGCGCAGCCGCCGAAAGCTGTTTTGTTCTTTGACAAGTATCTTCAGCCTCCCGCCGCAGCGGCAGCCGCGGAAGACCCGGCGGCGGCCCAGGCTATAGGTTCCACAAACGAGCCTTCCCGTCTCAGGCGGCCCCAACTCATCATGGAATCTCCCTCGCAGTCTTCTTTTACCATAGAAGTCGAGTTCCGGGGGTACTGCCTCTTCCGCTATATGACGGACGGCCAGAACCGCGAAGAACGCTACTTCCGGCGGGGCGAAACTTTCCGTACCGATGTACGCAGGGAAATCAGGCTGTGGTATTCCAACTCCGGATCCCTGCGCGCCCGTATTGCCGGAAACGAAATTGAGTTCGGCAAACCCGGCGAAGTGGGCGCGTCCGTCCTGCGCTGGGTGCAGTCCGAAGCGGGCCGCGGTTACCGGCTTGAACTTATCCCCATGTATTGATGTCTGCCAGAACTTTTTATATCGAAAACCTCGGCTGCGCAAAAAATCAGGTGGATGGCGAGGGCATGGTCTGTGTCCTTGAGGATTCGGGCTGGCGTCTTGTCGATCAGGCCGAAGAAGCGGCCCTTATCATAGTCAATACCTGCGGCTTTATAGGCGCGGCAAAAAAAGAAGCTCTAGACACTCTTCTGAATTTCAGAAAACTCTACCCCGCAAAAAAAATCATTGCCGCGGGCTGTTTGGCGGAACGCTACGGGCAGCAGCTTTTTTCGTCGCTGGTCGAGGCGGACGGCATATTCGGCAACCGAGACATACGGCGTATCGCGGAGCTTGCGCGGAGTCTCGATTCAGGTAGGACTGTTCTTCTGCCCGAAAATTACGGCGGGCCGCCCGCGCGGCGAAAAACTTTTTCGCGCCGGGGTTCGGTATACATCAAGGCCGCCGAGGGTTGCGACAACCGCTGCAGCTTTTGCGCCATTCCCCTTATCCGCGGCGGACTAAAATCGCGGCCCGCGGAGGAAATTACCGCGGAAATAAAATCCTTTCTTTCGCGGGGCGCCGCCGAGTTCAATATAGTGGCCCAGGATCTGGGCGCCTGGACAGGCAGGGATGATTCCGGCGGACTTTTCGATCTGGCGCGGGCTATTCTGGAAATTCCCGGAGACTACTGGATACGCTTTCTGTATATTCACCCCGAACACTTTCCGCGGAATATACTCAGGCTGTGCGAAGAGGACGCGCGCCTTCTTCCCTACTTTGACCTGCCCTTTCAGCACGCCTCTTTTCCCATTCTCAAGGCCATGGGCAGGCGGGCGGACAGCGAAGAGAACTTGCGCCTTATAGGGGATATACGCCAGGCGGCGCCCGATGCGGTTATACGCTCGACCTTTCTTCTGGGTTTTCCCGGCGAAACGGAAAAAGACTTTCAGGCGCTTCTGGATTTTCAGGAAAAGGCCGCTTTCGACTGGCTTGGATGTTTTACCTACTCGCCGGAAGAGGATACGCCCGCGCAGGCCCTTCACAGAAAAAAAGACCTGCGGGTTCCGGCTAAAACGGCTAAAGAGCGGAAAAAGATCGTTGAACAGCGGCAGACGGCCATCACGGAGAAACGCTTTGACCGCTTTACAGGGCGGACGGCGGAACTTCTTGTCGAAGAGGCTGTTGAGGGCGAAGAACTCTGCCTTGCCCGCGCGTGGTTTCAGGCGCCGGAGGTTGACGGACTGACGGTGCTGCATGCGGAGGAGGGCGAAAAACCGCCGCCGGGAACGCGGCTGCGGGCGAAACTTGTCCGGCGAAATGGATTTGATATGGAAGCGGTAATGTGATACACTGCTTTTCGTATGAGTATCAGCGCCGAACCCTCTTATCTGAAAGACCTTAACCCTGTCCAGAAAGAAGCCGTTCTTCACTACGGCAAGCCCCTGCTCATCCTCGCGGGCGCGGGGTCGGGAAAAACGCGGGTCATCACGGTAAAAATCGCTCATCTGCTGGAGAGCCTGCGCCTTGACCCCCGCGACATCCTGGCCGTCACTTTTACGAACAAGGCGGCGGACGAAATGAAGGAGAGGGCCGTCGGCCTGTGCGCGGCGGCGGAAAATGTTTTGATCCGCACCTTTCATTCCTTTGGGGCCTGGCTCCTGCGCAGAAACGCGGCTCACATCGGCCTGGATTCACGGTTCACAATATACGACGACGAAGACATGGTATCGCTCCTGAAAACCATCTATCCCGAAAAGGAGCGCCGCGAACTGTCCCGCTACGCCTTTCAGATAGGACGGGCAAAGGACTTCGCCCGCGGGCCGCAGTCGCGGCTTGCGGATATTTCGGCGGACCCCGCGTTTCCCGAAATTTACGCGGCTTACGAAGAGAAGCTGCGCTCCATAGGAAACGCCGACTTCGGGGACCTGATTCTGCGCTGCATAGAACTGCTTCGGGAATGCCCTGAGGTCAGACAGAGGCTTCACGAACGTTTCCGCGTCATCATGGTTGACGAGTACCAGGACTCAAATGTCGCCCAGCACGAACTTCTGCGGAATCTTGCATCCGAAGACGCGTATGTCTGCGTTGTGGGTGACGATGACCAGTCTATCTACCGCTTCCGCGGGGCTGAAATCAAAAACATTCAGAATTTCCCCCAAATATTTCCCGGCGCACAGATCATCCGCCTGGAACAAAACTACCGCTCGACCCAAAACATCCTCGCGGCGGCCTCAGCCGTTATGGAAAATAACTCCGGCAGACTGGGTAAAAAACTCTGGACGGCCAACGAAAAAGGCCCTCTGCCCGTGCTGAGGCCCTGCGCCGACGAGAACGAGGAAGCCTCTTTCTGTCTGTCCCTTATGCGGAAGAATCCCGGCCCGAGTACGGCCATCCTGTACAGGACCAACGCCCAGAGCCGCATCTTTGAAACGCTTTTTGCGCGGGAAGGGCTGCCCTACCGCATCGTCGGCACCCTGCGTTTCTACGAAAGGGAAGAAGTCAAAGACGCCATAGCCTTTCTCAAGTTTATCGCGAATCCCCGTGACGAGGTCAGCTTTCGCAGAATTATCAATAAACCGGCGCGCGGCCTGGGCGACTCCGGCGTTGAGAAAATCCTCGCCTTCCGCGGCGGCCAGGATGAGCTTTCCGCGGAAAACCGCGGCGATATTCCCGCGGCAATGGAAAAAGCCCTGAGCGTTTTACCGGCCAGGGCCGGCAAGGGTCTGAAAAAATTTCTTGACCTGTACCGCGGCCTTGAAGAAACCCTGAACGAACAATCCCTCGCGGAGTTTGTGACCCGGCTCATCAAAGACTCCGGCCTTGAAGAGTATCACAAAACCCGGGACGAGGCCGCGGGAACCCAGAAACTGCAAAACCTGGAAGAACTTGTCAACGCGGCGGGCATCTATAATCCGGGCAGCGCGGGTCTTGCCCAGTTTCTTGAAGGCATAGAACTGGACGCAGCCCGTGTGGAAGAATCAAAGGCTTCAAACGACGCGGCCGCCGTGACCCTCATCACAATGCACAACACCAAGGGCCTGGAGTTTGACAGGGTTATCATTACCGGCATGGAAGAAGGTCTTTTCCCCAAACAGGCGCCCTATGGGGCATCCCGTGCGGAGGCCGGCGATGATGAAGAAGAGCTGGAAGAAGAACGCCGCCTTTTTTATGTTGCCATAACCCGCGCGCGGAAACAGCTTTACTTTACCTGCTGCGCGAACCGCCGCATGCACGGCCAGAGCAAATCTTCGCCGCCCTCACGCTTTCTTGCCGAACTGCCCGGAGAAATACGCACAGGCGCGTTTAAGGCCCCCGGCGCTTACCCGCCGCCGGAGGTTTTTGCCTTCAGCCCCGGAACCACCGTATACCATGAGGACTACGGTCAGGGCATTGTCTGGAAAAGCGTTATCAGGGAAGGCGGTCATGTGGTAACAGTCCGTTTTGATTCCGGCAAAACCCTGGAGTTCCTGCCGAAATATGAACGCCGCCTTGAACGCATAAAAGTGGACGGATTATAGACATGCAGTATACGCCCCTGCCCATACGCCGCGCCCGCGACTACCACCTGTACGCCCAAAACGGAAAACGGTATCTGGATCTGTACCTTGGCGGAGGCCGCGCCCTTTTGGGGCACAAACCCCGCGGCCTGTACAAAACCCTGAAAAACGAAATGCAAAAAGGCCTTCTGGCCGAAGTTCCCGCGGCGCATGAGAGGCGTTTTGAAAAAGCCCTTCTGCGTTTGACCGCGGCCGCGGCCGCGGGAAATTTCCGGCTTAAAGTTTACGCCTCCTTTGACCGCGCCCTGGCCGCCGCGGCAAGGCTTCTGGGCAGGCCGCTTCAGGAAAAAGACATACGCGAACCGTTTTTCACAGTCTCAGGGGACGCCCCCGCCGCCTGCTTCCGCCCCTGCGTAAAGGCGGACTACTCACGCTTTGAGATCCTCCTTCCCGTTCTGCCCTTTCCCGGCAACTTCGCGCCCCAGCCGCTTCTTGTCAAAGAAGGCTTTGCGCCGCTCCTGTACGCTGCGGAGACCGGCGACGCCGTTTCCCCTGTCCTGCTTGCCGGCCTTACGCAATTAACGGAAGAACTCCAGACCAAGGCGGAATTTCCCGATATTTGGAAAGAGTGGCGGCTCCGCGGATGGGTCAGATTCGGCTGTTACTGTTTTCCCGGGCCGGTCGAAACGGAAAATTACGCGCGCATTGTCAGCCGTTTCCTTGAGGCGGGAGTGATTATTTCTCCCGACCCGGAGCGGCCCACCCTGCTCCCGCGGTTATTTTCCCCGGGGGAACGGCGTCTCGTTGAGCGCCTCTTTTCTGAAACGGTTTAGGGAGAAACAGATGAGTACAGAACAGATGATAATAATCCTGATCAGGCTGGCCCTGGGGTCCGCTGCGACCTTCCTGTCAATCCTCCTCTGGTCAAAAACACGGGACACCGCCTGGATGTTCGTCATTATCGGGGTAATTACCGCCTACGGTGAAACCGTTTTTCAAACTTTGAAAGCCTTCGGCATTGTCAAGGCGGATTTTCTTCTTATCTCCGGCGTTTCGGTCTTCGAGCTTGTCCTGTCGAATCTGCCCATCCTCTTTTTCAGCATAGCCCTTCTTGTCATGGTTCAGCGAAAGGCGCTGCGCTGAGTTTCTCTCACATACTGAAGCCGCGGCATGAAGATTCGTCCGCGAATTTTCGAGGACAGGTACGCAAACATTAAGGAGCTGCGGCGGGAACGCTTTCATCCACCTCTCAGTAATTCCAAATTTGAAAAAATTTGTCCTGCAATCCCCAAAAGCATTCAAATTGTCAGCAATTTGAATGCTTTTACCCATAAAAAACGCTTCCAGACAGCAATACCATATTTAG
>JAISQU010000071.1 GCA_031274005.1 Spirochaetales bacterium | reverse complement strand
CAATGGGATTGAAGGGGCGCGAAGCGGCCGCGCCAGCGGCGGAACCCCCGGAAAGCCCGGTTTTTGCGAAGCAAAAATGCGCGCGAATGATTAGGGTTTTCATTTTGGAACCAGCTCATATATAAACATTTTTTATTTTTTATGGAGGCATGTATATGCGAAAAACTTTGACCGGCAGTATCTTTGTAACGGCACTGATACTGGTATTAAGCCTGGCCGGGTGCGACGGGCTTATCAGTTCGGAAATGGAAACAATAACCGATCTTCCTACGGTAGAAGCGCCGACGGGTCTTACCGCTGTAGCTTATTCGGGAGTAAACAGGATAAGCTGGAATGTTTCGCCTAACGCGCTGGGTTATCAGATTTACCGCACCGCTGTATACGAATCGAACGCTCCAACAGCTCAGCAGGAAAATGCGCTGGATTACGGCGCAAGAGTGGGAATAGTAACCCACCTGAGTACTACCGGATATCTCTATTTTGACGATATCGTTACTGTCGACGGCAATGTTCTGCAAAATGGCCGTACCTATACCTACACTGTGGTTGCCTTTAATAACGGCGCCGTCGCCGGCGATCCGGTCTGGAGAAAGAGTTCCGCAAAAATTACGGTAAAAGCAATAGTTGCGGCTTTAGGTACCAAGATAGATACGCCCACGGGTATAGATGTGAAACAGTTTGTTGGCTTTCCCCCCGCCGGTCCTACCGATTATGTTCTGGTTACCTGGCCCGCGGTACCGGGACGTACCTATACTGTAAGCTATAACTACGGCAGAACATCCGCGCCTGATAGTTCATCTTCCGCACTTACATCTAACCTTTCCCCCGACGGGACAAAGGGCGCGATTATATACCCTCTGTTAAGCGGGTATAATTCAATCACGGTCAGCGCTCAATTACGGGGAACCAATAATTATTATTACTTTCCCAGTGATAAGGCTGTGATCGCCGCCAGATTTGATCCGCAGATTTTTGAATGGCCGAATCCTCCCAACTTTTCTGCCGGCCGTGTTTCAAACAGCCTGACAGGTACCGGCGGGAATGTCATTCAATTGACCTGGGATGTCGATCCCAAGGTAAGCGATTACGCGGTTTACAGGGCGGATTTTATTACCGGCGGCACTTTCTCGGGAGACTGGAACGCGGTTAATATTGCCGCGAAAACAGTAGATCCGACAAGCGGTCAATGGCTCGCTCTGGATACTGAGGTAAGCCCTGAGAAGGACTATACGTATATTATCATCGGGATAAACTCCCTCGGGGTAAAAACTCTTCCGGACATCAGTTTGTACACTGATAATGTGAATTCCGTCACCCTGTCCGCGCCTGACTTTAGTTCCGGTGTAATCGATGAATATACCGGAAGTCCCAAAATTCAGCTTGGCTGGACTTCCGCGGCCGGCGTTTCCTATGTTCTGAGCCGGGCGGCAATTACCTACAGGCCCACCGCCGGTTCTCTGGACACCAGCGACATTATATCCGTCGGAGCGTTCACGCCTGTGGCCACGATCAGCGCGACAACTTTAGCCGGGTCGCAGACGGTAACCGATACAGGCGTCGCAGCGAGAAAGTCTTACAGGTACAGACTTGTGGCAACCAAAGGCGCTGTTACATCCGAGCCTAAATATCTGGATGTGAATGAGACTCCTTTCAATGCGTTTGTCAACATCGGTATGGGTACTCCTACGGAAACTTCAAGGACAGGAACGTATGCGACTTATCGGTTCACTTTCAGTCCTGCTGCTTCTTCTTCCGTCGGCGGTTCCACTCTCACCCACTACTACGGTAACGCCACAACAGTCAAACTTTATAGCAGGCTTGCTTCCGAAAAAACAGCGGATTATGTACAGGTCGGCGGATCTTCCAATGCGATTTTAATTCCCGCTACTTCTGACGGGTCGACGCCTGGCGGTACTTTCACTACTGATACCATAACTCTGGGCAGCGCCTACGTGTATAAAATTGTTGTAACGGCGGCGGACGGTACGGAACTGGTTAACCTCGGTACGACTACCCGCACTGTTACCGTTACCCCATAAACATCCGATAGCGCCGCTTCCCTAAAAGAAGCTGTAAAATCTTGCCGCCTCCGGTATTCCGGGGGCGGTTACATGAGAAGTCCGGCGGGCGCCTAACTGTGCGCGGCGGACGCTTCTACCTTTTTGCCGTAGGCCGCAGAGGCTGGCGCTGTTTTTTCCAGGCTTTTCGCGTTCATGATGAGCATTTGCAGGCGGTTTTCTATGTTGGCGAAACTTGTGTCAGGGTCGTAGTCCAGGGGCAGAATCTGAATGTTGGGGAACTCCTTTTTGAGGCGTCCGACTACGCCGCGGCCGCAAATGTGGTTGGGCAGGCAGCCGAAGGGCTGAAGAATGACAAACGAATGAACCCCGTGCGAGGCGTGGTGCAGTATTTCTCCGGGGATGAGCCAGCCTTCGCCGCTGGTGAAGGTGCGGTGCATTATGCGGTCGGTGGCGGCGGCTATTTCCGGCAGGCGCGTACAGGGTTCGTAGAGGGGGTGCCGCACCGCGGTTTTTTCCAGCTTTGTGATGACTATGTCAAAAAGCCCTTCCGCTATGTAGGAGCTCAGGGCCTCGCCGAAGGGGTAGCTTACATGAAAGTCGCGCATCTCCGATATTTTGCGCAGATAGTCGCGGCGGAATACGTCTATCATCCGGGGCAGAATGACTTCCATATTGTGCTTTTCCAGGTATTCCTCTACATAGAAGTTTGATCCCGGATGGTAGTTCAGAAGGTATTCCCCAATGATGAAGACAAGGGGCTTGCGGACGCTTCTGTCATAGGGGATTGCGCACATGGCGGCCACTGCGTTTTTGTACGCCTTGACCGCGCCGCGTATACCGCCTGAGTCGAAACCCGCGGCGACACTGTCTATCGCTTCAGTAAAAACCCTTTCGGTTTCGCCGGGCCTCCGCTCGTAGGGGCGTATTTTGCGGAACAGGTCTTCCAGCATATCCATGATGATAAGGCCCCAGAGCATGCGCACTTCAAAAGCCATGCCCAGCTTGAAGCCGGGGTACATGTTTTTTGAGTCAAGTTTGTCCGTGGTGATGATGGGTACCTGCGAAAAACCCGCTTCGTCCAGGGCCCGCCGCGCAAGGCTCGCGTAGTGGGACAGCCGGCAGTCGCACTGATATTTCGCGAGGGCGATGACCACCTCATCGGGTTTGTACTGTCCGCTTTCCAGAACAGACAGCCCTTCCCCTATGTTCATCTGCGCGGGAAAGCAGATGTCGTTGTGCACATATTTTTTGCCCAGCTTGATGGCCTCCCGTCCGCCCAGGGGCAGGGGCTGCACCTTAAAGCCCTGGCGGCGTATGACGGCGCTGGCGATTTTGCAGAAGGCCGCGGACACATTCGGGATAAGCAGGGTTTTGTTTTTCCAGTCCGCTTTGGTGAACTTGACGGGATAGGGGTCTTCGATTCCGCGTATCACGGGAGAGGAGTTTTTGCGCCTGCGTGTTTTGACGGTCTCTATAAAGGATTTGATGCGCAGGGTGAGGGGGCCGGCCGCGTCGCCTTCGTCAAGTTTGAGGATGAGGGGGTCTTTGCCGGAGATGACATTCATAAGCCGTATGACTTCGTCGGTTAAAATGGCGTCGTGCCCGCAGCCGAAACTCACAATTTGCACATACTCCAGGGCCGGATGCCGCGCCGCGCATATGGCCCCGCTCAGCATGCGCGCGTGAAAATTGTTCGTAATTTCAATGCGGGTGTTTCGCAGATTCGTTTCATTCAGGCCCGGCAGGGAATCTACGCTCAGCACAGGAATCCCCATGCGCGTAAAGTAGCCGGACAGGTCGTGGTTGACAAGAGCGTCGTTGTGGTAGGGCCTGCCCGCCAGAACCACGGCGAACTGCCCCTTTTTTTCAGCCTCCGCCATGACGAGTTTCGCGCGGCCCGAAAGCTCCGCGTGAAAAAGGGCCATGGCATTGTCCGCCTGCTGTATGGCCTGCCGGATGACGGGGCCGGGAATGCCGAAGCCCGCGCGGACAAAGTCCGCGATCTGCCTGTTCCTGTCCTTTGTTTTGAACCAGTGGAAGATGGGCGTGTCGAAACTCGTATTCCAGCGGCCTTCGGGATCGTCGCTGTAGCGGATAACCAGGGGATAGCCTTTTACGACCGCGCAGACATAATCGCTGTACGGCTCGGTATTTTCCGTCGGCATGCGGATTATCATGGGCATAAAAATTCTGTCGGCCTTTTTTTCCGCCAGGTCGCGGATGTGGCCGTGAACGAGCTTTGCCGGAAAGCAGACGGTGTCGGAGGAGACAAAGGGCAGCCCCCGCTCAAACAGGCCGCGGCTGGACCCGCGGGAAATAAGCGTTTTAAAACCCAGCGCGCGCCAGAATGTCGTCCAGAAGGGCATGCTGTTCCAAAACTCAAGAGCGCGCGGCATGCCTATGGTAATATCCTTTGCGGGGCTCAGGGGCGTAACAGGATAATCCTGAAAAAGAAGTTTTTCCCGCAGCTTCATAAGATCAGGAACGGCCTCGATTTTGCCGGTGATGAGTTTTACCTTTTCGCGCGCCTGGGCGCTGTCCGCTGCGCCGACAACCTCGCCCCGTTCGCAGCGGTTGCCGGTAACATAGGTTTCGCCGTTGGAAAAGGTGATAAGAGTCCGGTTGCAGCTATTGCTGCAAAAGGGGCAGACATATTTGGACTGCTGTTTGTAGCCGAAACCTTCCATGGCGGAAAGGCCGATAAACGCGGATGTGAACGCGGGGGTCCCGCGCACATGCTTTTTTGTCAGCAGCGCGATTCCTATGGCGCCCATCTCCCCGGGATACGGCGCACGGATGATGGGCTTTCCCGTGTATTGTTCCAGAGCGCGCAGAACCGCGTCATTTTTGAAAGCCCCGCCCTGCACGACAATTTTATCGCCCAGGCTGGAAAAGTTTGAGATGCGGATAACCTTTGTAAAAACGTTTTCTATGATTGAGCGGCACAGGCCCGCCATAATGTCTTCGGGCTGTTTGCCGTTTTTCTGTTCGGTGATGATGCAGCTATTCATAAAGACGGTGCAGCGGCTTCCGAGCTCCGCGGGGTTTTTCGCGCCAAAGGCGGCTTCGGCGATTTTTTCCACGGGAATGGCCAGGTTCTTCGCGAAGTTTTCGAGGAATGACCCGCAGCCCGCCGAACACGCCTCGTTCAGCGTAATGCCCGTAACGATGTCGTGATTGATGGTGATGGCCTTCATATCCTGACCGCCGATGTCAAGGATAAAAGTCACTCCCGGCGCGTATTTCAGCGCAGCGGCCGCGTGGGCAACCGTTTCGACGGTGTGGTAGTCTGCGCCCAGGGCTTTGGCGAACAGCACTTCGCCGTAACCTGTTGTACCCGCGGCAATGATGCGCAGATCTACGCCCAGGTCTTTGTATTTTTTATCAAGCCCCATGAGCGCCCTGCGGATAACGCTCAGGGGTTCGCCGTTGTTGTTTGTGTAAAAAGTGTCGACAACGTTTTCCTCCTCGTCAAGAAGAACAAACTTCGTTGTTGTGGAACCGGCGTCTATGCCCAGGTAAACCCTCAGGGTATCGCCGGCCGCGGCCGCCTGCCCGGGCGGGTCAGGCAGCCTGTGCCTCTTTTCAAAGGCCGCCCTGTCCGCAGCGGAAAAAAAATAATTCTTTTGAATATCGGGAGTCCCGCGGGAAATGTTTTCCCTGTATATGGACAGGGCGGACAGAGCCTGGGCGGGAACAAATTCGCAGGGCTTATCGGCAAACATTTCGCCCAGTGAGAGGGCCGCGCCGTAAGCGACAAGGGTTTCGGGATTGTCCGGGCGGATGAGCTCCCCGTCTTTCAGGCCGAGGCGCTGGGCAAAAACCTTTATGAGGGTTGGGTTAAAGGTAAGGGGGCCGCCCTCGAAAATGATGGGAGGCTTCAGCTCCAGCCCCTGGGCCAGTCCGCCTATTGTCTGCTTCGCTATGGCGTGCAGGGCCGACAGCGCTATATCCTCTTTCGCGACGCCCTGATTCAGCAGGGGCTGAATGTCCGTCTTGGCGAACACTCCGCAGCGCCCGGAAATATCATAGACGCGGGTTCCCTTTACCGCGCAGGCCTCAAACTCTTCCACGGGAATTTTCAGAAGATGAGCCACCTCGTCAATAAAAGCGCCCGTGCCTCCCGCGCAGCTTCCGTTCATCCGCATATCCGAGGCCACAAGCCTGTCCGTAGTCTGGTCGTGGTAGAAAAAGACAATCTTCGCGTCCTGCCCGCCCAGCTCTATGGCGACCCTCGTGCGGGGATAAAAATTCCTGACCGCCAGGGAATTCGCCACAACCTCCTGTATATAGTCCGCGTGAATAAGGTCCGCGATGGTTTTACCCCCGGACCCGCAGACCGCCACCCGCGGTTCTGCTTCGGGAAATTCCCGAAAAGCCTCTTCAAGAAGGGCGCGGACTGTCTCGCACTGCCGCGCATTATGGCGTACGTAACGGCGCAGAAGAACCTGCGAACTATCTGGATCAAAGGCCACGATTTTCGCCGTCGTGGAGCCCACGTCAAGGCCGAGCCAAATCCCGGCCGGAACTGATGCATTCATGAATCTCCTTTCAAAATACCCGGATTACGGCGCAATATCAAGGGTGCAGGAGGGGGGAGATCCCCCCTGCGGCCGGGCTTCCTCGCCCGCGGATGAGGCATAAAGCCGCGGTCTTGGGAAAGCCCGCGTTTTTTGTTTGACCTGAGCGGGCTTCGGCGATCCCGGCCTACCCCCCGCAGGACATACGGTCAGGTCGGTTGCAAACGCAAAAGGCGACGCCACAAATACGCCGGCCCCCAAGGCCGAATACGCTGTGGTTTTTTTCAAAAATTTTCCCAAAAACTCAATGACTCTCCTCGCCCTGAAGGGTGAGACCGGTTCATTTCAAATTGAGAATTGCCGGGTTAGTGTGCGCCGCCAGAATCCTGGGCGGCGGGACATCCCGAAGGGAGTATTCCGCTAAAACCGTATCCAGGTCTTTTACTATGGACGCGTCAATCTCTCCCTTTTTCGCCGTCTCGTAGAGAATCGCCATTGTGTCGGCGTGATCCCGCGCGGGATGATAGGGCCGCTCCTCGCAGACGGCCTGGTAAATATCAACGCAGGCCAAAAGGCGTGAATTAAAATCCAGCTCTTCCGCCTTTTTCCCGAAGGGGTATCCCGTGCCGGTCAGTTTTTCGTGATGGTTCGAAGCCCACCGGCATATGTCCTCCAGGCCCTCGATGCCGCGCAGCCAGTCGTAGGTATGGCGCACATGCTCCTTGATGACCGCGAACTCCTCAGCGCTCAGCGCGCCGGGCTTTTCAAGAATTTCCAGAGGCGTGGCGATTTTGCCTATATCGTGCAGCGCCGCGGCAAGGTACAACTGCGCCTTTTGCGTCTGGTCGTATCCGTAATGGTTTGCCAGAATCCAGGACTTATTGGCTATCTGTATGGTATGTTTCGTCGTAAAAACGGATTTATAGTCAATAACATGCGCAACCATACCCGCAATGCGGATGATGGAAGGGTCCCGTATGTCGGCAGTCCAAAGCGGAATCGCCTTTTCCACGGTAGCCTGAAGGGCCTCGTCTCGCAGGGACTCAAGCATGTGCGCGTCGAGAACCTCAAGCAAAGCGCCTGCGGCCTTCGATGAGGCGTCCGCGCCAAACTGTTCCCTGATCGCCCGCCGCAGTTCCGGCAGGCTCTCCGCGGGAATGCGCTGCAGGTGATTTCTGACATCCGCAAGATCGGCGGCCGCTATGATCGCGGCTTCAAAGGGATATTCCCCTTCTTTTTTTCCGAACGGCCCCGAACCGTCCTTGTGTTCGTGATGATACAAAACAAATCCCGATACATCTTTTTTAAACGGAAGCCATTCCACATTGCGCTGACCATATTCGCAATGCAGGCGAAGGTTGAGCGCCTGAAGATTGCCTTCCCTTTCTGAAAGCATATATTCGGTAAGCGCGTTATCATGAAAAAGCGCGCAGGTTGTCAGCGCCGACAGGCAATCATCGTTAAACCCCACGCGCCGCCCTATCGCGGCGCACAGTACGGCCACGCGCATGCTGTGATTCTTGCTTGCCCCGAACTTTTCTTTTTCGATTATATCCAGCGCGCGGGAAATAACCAGACTCAATTGATCCATTCTGACGTACATAACAATTCTGTTTTTACAATACGAAGAAACAGAAAGAGAATCAAGTAGCCGAGATGCGGTTCGCATAGGCGAACCGCATCTCGGCCCCGGAAATTGCGGTAAAGGTCACCAGTGCGCTATCCACGATAAAACAAATCACCTGAAAGTAGCGCCCGCGCCGGGCGCGGGCCGTAGTGGTTATGTCCCGCCCGCACATTTCCGTGAAAGCGTCTTTCCCGCATCGGCGGGAGAAGTTGCCGCCGGAAATGTGCGGTAAAGGCCGCCAGCGCGCTTCCTGCCCTGACCACAAAGCTTCTGGTTGGAACGCAATTGCGCAGCAATTGCCGTAGTGGTTATG
>JAISQU010000201.1 GCA_031274005.1 Spirochaetales bacterium | reverse complement strand
CCGTACCTCCGTTTTTATGGCTTAAATCACCAAATATTAACGGAAACAGCGTGCTTTTTGCTATATTCTTACAAAATCCTTTTCATACATGTTATTGAAGAGCCAGAAAAAAGATAACTATTCAGTCTATATTTTCGTATTGATAACAGTATTTTTGATACAACTGAATAGTTACAAAAGAAGTATACGGGGGCGGGCGGGGGGCGGGCGTGTTGAATTCGGCTGATTATGCTGGTATAATAAGCCTTGCACGATGACGAGTAACGCGGGGGCCCGGCGCTTCCGCAGGGGGTACATTAGGGTGAAAAAAATATTTTTGACCGGCCTGTGTTTCTTGATCTTTGCGTTCTCCTCGTGCCAGGGGAAAAACGCCGATTCCGCCAATGGCGGGGAGGCGGGCGGCAATGCCGTAAATTCCGACGGCCTGATTGTCGTCGGTTTTTCCCAGGTCGGCGCGGAATCCGACTGGCGCATGGCCAATACAAAGTCCATGCGGGAGACTTTCACCGAGGCGAAGGGATACCGGCTGATTTTCAGGGACGCCCAGCAAAAGCAGGAAAACCAGATTGCGGCGATCCGCTCTTTCATCTCCCAAAAGGTTACATACATCGTTTTGGCCCCCGTTACCGAAGACGGCTGGGATACTGTGCTAAAAGAAGCGAAAGACGCCGGTATTCCGGTTATTGTGGTTGACCGGATGATCAAAACTCAGGACAACAGTCTTTACACCTGCTGGATCGGAGCGGACTTCCGCAAGGAAGGCGGTACCGCCGTGGCGTGGATGGAAAAAAACTTTGGAACCGACAGGCGCCTCATAATAGCCCATTTGCAGGGAAGCCTCGGTTCGTCGGCGCAGATAGGCCGTACCGAAGGACTCCAGGCCGGGATTGATAAAAACATCGGCTGGCGGGTGGCGGTCCGGGATTCCGGCGACTTTACCCAGGTAAAGGGCAAGGAAGTTACGGAGCGTATTTTGAAACAATATGAACGTATTGACGTGCTCTACTGTGAAAATGACAACATGGCCTTTGGCGCCATAGAGGCTATGGACGCCGCCCGGTGGACCTACGGCGTGAACGGCGCCACCACGATTATCTCCTTTGACGCGACCCGCGCGGGGCTGGAAGCCACGCTTGAGGGAAAGATCAACTACAATGTGGAATGCAACCCCCTGCACGGCCCTCGGGTGGAGGAGATTATCCGGCAGATGGAAAGGGGCGAAATCCCCAGCAAACTTGCCTATGTCGATGAAATTGCCTTTGACGCCAAAACCATCACCAGGGCGGATATTGACGCCCGCTCATACTGACGTAAGTGTAATTGGGTTCTTTGGGGCGGCGATTTCCGCCGTCTGATTATTTGGGATCGGTCCGAAGGGGTAAAGCGTATTTATGAACAAGAAATTACCCGCCTGGGGCGCCCTCATCACCGTAATTGGCATTACCGTTATATTTTTCTACAGCCTGGTCAGCGGGAATTCCCCAAAACAGGATCCCCTCTACACGGATTTGATGAGTTTCCCCGCGTATGTCAAAAATGGCTTTGAGCCGGCTTACGCGTCTTTCCGGGGTCCTGAGTTTACCGATTGGGATTTGGAACTACCCGCAAATCACGGCGGGGCTCTCCTCATGTCCCGGCTGCCCGCGGATGTTTATGCCGGAGACGGCCGCGCCGCCGGCGGGAATGTCCCGTTTCTGTTCCCCGGAATGCGCAGAATCGAAGACTACACCATCATGATTCCTTTTGAAATGGGCAAAGACAAACTCGACAGCCTCTATGGGGACAACCCCATCGCTCCGGGTATATATCTGGCCGGGATAGGCGAAAACTGGGAAATCTACATCAACGGAGACCCAATAGTTAAACAGCGGTATCTGAATACCAGGAACGAAATCACCTCTTTCCGGAGCCAGCGGGACGTCAGAATTCCCTTTGACAAGCGGTTTCTCAACATGGGGCAAAATATCCTCATCATCCATATCATCGGCGCGCGCAGCAGTGATGAAACGGGCCTGTTCTATGTTTCGCCCTATTATATCGGCGACTACACAAAAATATCCGGCGCAGGAGGAAGTTTCTTTACCGTCGCCATGTGTACGGTTTATATTTTTCTGGGTATCTATCATATACTTCTGTATTTTCTGCGCAGAACCGACAGCTATAACCTCATCTTCGGTATTTTTTCCGGTCTGGCGGCGGCCTATTTTTTTACCCGCAGCCCGGTGATATATCAGATATTTCAAAACACCGCCATTACCCAGCGGATTGAATTCGCCTCACTCTATCTTATTTTGTTCTTCCTTTCGACGTTTTTGGAAAACCTCAACTTTGGAAAAAGCAAGCCGGTTTCAATCGCCTATGGGGTCTTTTGCGTCATCCTGATTGGGATGCAATGTTTTTTCCCCATCTGGTTCGCCGGCGATCTCTTGGCAATATGGCAGTTCGCCGGCATCGCCTTTATCCTCTATGTCTTTGGCTACGATGTTATCAACAGTTTTGTCCGGCAGGTCAAAGACCGCCGGGACGCCGAACGCCCCGGGAGCGGCATGGCCGGCTTCCGGTTCCTGTTTTTCAGCAGCATAAGGGACAGGGAGTTTGGCAATATTTTTATCCTGATGATCTTCGCCATCTGTACCAGTGTTTTCGACATCCTGGACTCGGCCTTTTGGCATACCGGCGTCATGCTTACCCGCTACAGTTTTTTGGCTTTTATGCTTTGTATGGCCTTTATACTGGCCCGCAAGTACGCGAATCGCTTTGAAACCACGTCCCAGATGAATGAACTGCTCGAAGGAACCGTAAAACAACGCACCCATCAGTTGGAGGAACAGGTGATGATCGCCAAAGCGGCTTCCGGGGCAAAGGGTGAATTCCTGGCCAACATGAGCCACGAGATAAGAACGCCCCTGAACGCCGTTATCGGCATGACCGTCATCGGATTCCAGGCCGGCGATCTTGCGGGCAAGAACTACGCCTTTACAAAAATCAAGGAAGCGTCGGAACACCTTCTGGGCATCATAAACGATATTCTGGATATGTCAAAGATAGA
>JAISQU010000183.1 GCA_031274005.1 Spirochaetales bacterium | reverse complement strand
TGCGGCGTAAAACGCCGCAAACCGGGCTTTTCGCTCCAATCTTTTGGCTGCGCCAAAAGGATTTCCGCTTCAATCCCTTGCGCGCCCGGGGGGAGGCAAGATATTAAACAGGCTCTTATGGTTTTGCGGCTTGCTGCCGAAACTGGAAGTGAATGAAAAGGCTTTTTCTCCTGACCGGAGTTCTGCTGATATTTTCTGTTTTTTCTCCCGGCGCGGCGGATGTGCCGTCCCGGGACCCCGCCCTTATCTGGGCTGCCCGGCATAACCTCGCGCCCCTCGCGGAACTGATGCTGGCGCGGGGCGTTTCGGTCAACGAGCGGGATATTATAGGGAACACCCCTTTGCATTGGGCGGTGCGGTATCCTGAGATGGTGAGGTTCCTTGTTGAGCATGGCGCGGATGTGAACGCCCGCAACCTTTTGGGGGAAACCGCCCTGCACCTGGCGGTGCGTTACAAAAACACTGTGGAAATACTTCTGAAAAACGGAGCGGACAAAACCATACGCAATGTCTTTGGCCGCACGGCGGTTGATTACTGCATGTTCCGCGGCGCGGGGAAAAGAAACCTGGAAGTGATGAATCTTCTTTTTGCGGAGTAGGAGCCTGTCTCTTCAAACTTCTCCCGCCGATGCGGGAGTGGCGCTTTCACGGAAATGTGCGGAAGGGGCATAAAGCGGCACGGCAATTGCTGCGCAATTGCCCTTATTTTCAGGAGCTTTGGTGACAACCGTGAAGTGCACTGGTGACATTCACCGCAATTTCCGGGGCCGACATGCGGTTCGCCTATGCGAACCGCATGTCGGCTAATCCTTGTATAAAACACCCTTCCGCGGTATTATTATGGCATGAGATTTGTGAGGGTTTTTCTGTGGGCGATGGTTTTTGCCGCGGGCGCTTTTCCGCTTTCAGCCCAGTTTCTGGCGAATCCGAATGACAGAATATACCGGGATATGGAACTGTGGGAAGGTAAAGGGCTTATTCACCAGCTTCCTGTTATGCGTCCCTATCCGGCCCAGGTGGCGAAGGATCTTCTGGCGCAGGTCATCAGGACGGGAAACTCCTCCGACTCGGCGCGGGCCGGGGAATATCTTAAGGAGATCAGCCGGCGATTCACCTGGCATGCCGAGGTGGGAGCCGAGGGCCATATTGAGGGAAACCGCGAATACGCCGACGCTCATATAGAACTGGAGGCCGGGGGATGGTTCACCGATACGGCTCATCTTGAGGGGCGCTTCAAGGGCCTCATTATGGATAACACCGACGGGTTCGTACTGCCGGAAGGCTCCCGTACCACTGTGGATATTTTTGACACCTGGGCCGATATGGAAATCGCCGGACGCACAATGAATCTGAGGCAGAGTCAGAATGTGAGTTTTACGCTGGGCGCTTCGGATATGTACTTTCAGGCCGGCATTATGCGCAACTCCTTTGGTCCGTTCTGGGGCGACGGGGTTGTGCTTTCCGCGGACGCTCCCCACGCTGGGCATTATTCCTTTGTGTGGCGCAATGACTGGATATCCTACTCGACGGCGCTTCTGGAACTGGCGGCGACGGACTACATACGCCCTCAAACAGAGCAGGAGCAAATGACGGCGCTGAAATTTTCCGACAAGCATCTGGCTATACAGAGCCTGAATTTTTACCTTAGCGACTGGCTGGAGCTGGGCTACTTCGAGTCTATTGTCTGGGGGCAAAGGCTGGACATGACCTACCTTCTGCCTTTCAAGGAACTTTTCTACGCACAGAGCATGGCGGGTTTTGAGGACAACAGCTTTGTGGGGATTATGGCGGATTTCCGGGCGGCGAAAACCCTCAAAATTCCCCTTCTCGTGTATATGGACGACACGAATCTGAATGATTTATTGTCTTTCAAGTTCGGCACAAAGTTCAAGACAGCGGCGCAGACCGGCGTTCAGTGGACGCCGGAAGATTTGGGGTTTCTGAAACGTATAGCCGCGGACTATGTGATTGTCACCCCGTATATGTATACCCACCGCTCCGGGCTGGAACCTCTCGCCGGGGCTTCCACAATAGAGCCTGAGCAGCTTAAGAACCCCAATTATAACAACTATACCCACATGGGGACCAACCTCGGCGTGGGGCTGGACCCGAACTCAGACCGTTTCAGCCTGCAAATTCTCGTTGAGCCGGTAAAGGATCTGAGGATTACCCTGACGGGCCGCATGATGCGCCATGCCGACGCCTCTCAAAATATGGAGAATAAGGGCGACCGCAACGACGGCTCGATTTATGACGACGGCTATGACGCCGGGGGGAACCCCATTTTTCACTACAAGACCTATTTCCTGAGTCAGCATCCTATCGAAAGAACTTATCAGGGCGGGTTCCAGGCGGAGTACGCCTTTAAGCTGGGGCCCGGCGCTTTTTTGCTGACGGGCGGATACCTTTTCGAGTACATCAAAAACAAGGACCTTGTTTCCGGCGAGACAGAGGTCAATCATTACGGGAATGTCGGCGTGGGCTACCGTTTTTAGGCCCGGCGTAAACTATGAGAATAGCTTTTTTTCTTGAAATATTTTATCCCGAGATAAACGGTGTTTTGACGGCGAGCCTTGATCTTGCGCGAAATCTCAGGGATATGGGACATTACATTTTGCTTTTGGTCCCCAGGGACAAGGCTTGCGAAGATGTGCGGGACATAGACGGAATTGAGGTTTTTAAGGTTCCCTCCTTTCCCAGCTACATATATCCGGGCCTGCGTTTTAGCAGTCCCTGGAGTAAAGTCCTGCGGGAGAAACTGCGGCGGGAGAATATCGAAATTTTACATACCACCGGTCCGGGCTGCATGGCTCTGTCGGCCATATCCTTCGCCAGGAAATTTCATATACCCCTGGTACAGACTTTTCATACTCTCCTGGATGAGGATACCTATCTTTTGTATCTTGTAAGATTCCGCCGGCTGCTCCCCCTGGGGCGTTTTATCGCCTGGCGGTACATGGGAAGATTTATCCGCGCCTCGGATCTGATAACGGCGCCAAGCCGGTTTGTCTGCGAAGATCTGAAAAAACGGTACCCGGAAAAAACGGTTCATCATATTTCGAATGGCGTTGACAGGTCCCTGTTCGGGGACTTCCCCCCGCGGGAGGAGTTTCTGCGGCGTTACCCCTTTTACAACGCGGCGACTTTTGTATTTGTCGGCAGAGTCGGCCTTGAAAAATCCATTGATGTGCTTATCCGAACCTTTGCCGCCGCGGTGGGAGAAAACCCCGGCCTGCGGCTTGTCGTCGTGGGGGACGGCCCCATACGGGAGAGTATGAGCGCCCTTGCCGCCGAAAAGGGCCTTGGGGATAATATCTTTTTCCTGGGAAAGATACCGCACCGGGAACTTCTGTCCAGCGGCATCCTTCACTACAGCAGGGCTTTTATAAGCGCTTCGGTTACGGAAAATCAGCCCATGACGGTTATCGAGGCCATCTGCTGCGGCCTGCCCCTTATCGTCGCCGACGCGGAAGGGATGCGGGAACTCGCGGCGGGAAACGCCCTGATCTTTCCGCCGGGGGATGAGGCCGCCCTGAGGGATAACATTCTGAGGCTCGCGCGGGACGACGGACTGTGCGAAGAACTGCGGGATGCCTCCCGAAAGCTGGCGGACCGTTTTGACGGCCGCAGCGTGGCCCTCCGTTTTGAGGAAGAATACCGGAAAATCATCCCGCCGCGCTGAAAAACTATTAAGCCCTTAATCTGCGTTGTCCGCCTCCATGACCATGCCGGTATGCCATTTCAGAAGATACTCAAAAACCTTCGCGTCCCCGCCCTCAAGATCGACGCAGACGCGGAACAGCGGTTCTGTGCCGGAACCGCGCATCCAGAGGAAAGCCCGCGGCGTTCCGCTTGGGTCTTTCAGAAGCAGGGTAAGGCCGCCCCGCCCCGCGCCGCTTCTAAAGGCTTTTCCCATGCCGCTGCGGGCTGTAACGCCTTCGTGATTTATTTCTTCCCACGAGGCGATGCCAAAACCCGCGAGATCTTTTTTGCGGGCCTCCCACTCCCTCAGAAAAATCTCCTCGTAGCGCTCTTTTAAAACGCCGTGGTCCTGAGTCTTTATTGTAAGCCGCGCCTCGTCCGCGGATGCGCTCAATGTAAGAAATCGGGGCAGCCCGCTTAAAATTGCAGACAGCGAAGTCCGGGCCGGGCGGGAATCGAAAAGGGGAAGATACAACAGTTTCAGAAGGGCAAAGACCGTGCTCAAAGGATCGCGGACTTCGGAGGGCCTGATAATAACGCCGCCGTTGGAGCCCTCGCCCAGGATGCGTACCGTCCAGCCCTCCTCGCGCAGTTTTTTCGCGAGCGACACAACATTCGCTTCGCCGACCTCCGCGCGGAAGACCTTCGCCCCGAAACTTTGCGCTATGCGGTCTATGCGAACAGACGTGGGGTCGTTGACGGCTACGGCGGTTTTCGCGGGCAGGCCGCCTCCGTTCCGCCAGGCAAGAAAGGCCAGTTCCGCGTAACAGGCGAGGGCGAAAACTTCCTGAGCCTCAAGAATTCGCGCCCGCGCCGCCGGCTCATCCCAAAAAACGATATTGCCCCGGTCTCCGTCGTTGTCGGGAACGTAACCGAAGATAAAGCGGGGGTCCGCGGCGTGAGCCTCTTCAAGCTGCTTCCGGCACGGCTGGAGGGCTTCCCCCTCGGGTTCAATTGTGTGGGTGATTTCCCGCGGCTTCGCGCCCATGGTCTTCAGGGCGACGCCGAAACCTTCAAGAAAAGGCCTGTCTATGCTCAGCGTGCGCGCGCTGCCGTTGAAGTCTATGGCAAGGCCGCAGCCGCGGGAAAGGATTTCACTTCGCAAAATTTCCAGCGCGGCCCGCTGTCTTGAAGAATCATCCTCGCCGGTTATAACCCTGCGGATAAAAGTTTCGTAGGATGCCTCGGCCTCTTTTTTCCAGCGCGAAGTTTCCTGAAAAACCGGCTCGAGTTTTTCCGCCATTTCCGGGGAGGCCGCGGTTAAGGCGGCGATGAGTTCACTCATGCGGGCCTTATCCGCCGTCAAATTCCGAAAAGCCTGAATGAGCCGCCGCGAGTCCTCCCCGCCAAGGACGCCGCCGCCCAGACCGAACTTTACGCCGTTGTAACCCACGGGATTGTGGCTGGCGGAGACATACACGAAACCGTCCAGTTCCCGGTTCGCGCCGGCCCAGGCCATTATCTCCGGCGCGGGAGTTATGAACAGATAGCGCGGCCGTATTCCGCGAAGCAGAAAAACGCGTATCATCATCTCCGCGATGCGGGGGCCTGTAAAACGGCTGTCAATACCCACGGCGAGGCAGGGCCCGCCGTGGGCCGCGAAGCCGCGCTGAAATATAAAGTCCGCGAAGGTTTGCGCCATGGCCGCCGCCAGCTCTCTGCCCGCGAGGCTTATGTCCTCCGCGCGGTTCTCGCCCCCGCCGCCGGCCGCGAAGAGAGTTCTCCAGCCCGAGGCGGAAAGGATAAAGTTTTCCATCGCGGCGCCGCGGGCCGCGGGGTCTCCCCTGTAGCCCGTGGGAAAGGGCCGGGCATAGGGATCTCCCAAAAAAAAGCCTGTACCGGTATGAAGCATAAGGCAATAATAAATGAATAATGAAAAAAAGAAAACTCCGCTCTGCCGGCCTTGAGCGCCTTGAGTTTACACAGTCATCCGCCCCTGATAGGATGATCCTGTTATGCATTTGAATAAAGACTGGGTAATCGCGGTTTTGGTTTTGTCCGCTGCTCTGGCCGGCTGCGCGCCTCCTGCGGACACAGGGCCGCTCAGCGCGCCCGCCGCCGCGGCCTCAAACTTATCTCCGGCATACCCCGCGGATACTCCGCCGCCCGCGGCGGGTACGGAAAAATCTCTGGCCCGCGCCCTTGCGCGGGCAATGACAATCGAAGAAAAATGCGCCCAGATTCTTATGATTGCAGCGGGAACAGAACCCTCTCTGCCAAAAGATTTCGCGGAACTTATAAAGACGGTTCCCGCCGGGGCCGTACTCCTTTTGGGCTACAACATTGCCGAAAGCCCCGGAAAAATCATGAACCTGAGCGCGGACTTTCAGAAAACCGCGGCCGCCGTCGGCAAAGGCATCCCCTTTTTGATAGCCCTGGATCATGAAGGGGGCACGGTCTATCGTCTTGGCGGAGCCGCCACCCGCATCCCCGGCGCTGCCCGCGCCGGCGCGTTCCTTGAAAAAAAAGACGCGCAGCCGGAAAGCCGAAACGCCGCCCTGTTTCGCCTCTATCGCAGCTCAGCCGCCCAGCTTTCTCTTCTGGGTTTTTCCCTGAACCTCGCGCCGGTTCTTGAGCCGCTCAGCGAGGCCAACAAGGAGTTTTTGCGTCACCGCTCTTACGCCGGCGATGCGGGGACGGTAAGCCGCGCCGGCGGTATCTTTATTGACGCCATGAGGGCCGGCGGTGTTCTTGCCGTCGGCAAGCACTTTCCCGGGACAGGCGGCGGCGATCCCCATGAAAAACTGACATACATAAACCTGGATATGCCGCAGGATATTCTGCCCTTCCGCGACGCCGCCCGCGTCCACGCTTTGGGCGCGCTTATGGTTTCCCACTCCGTTGCGCCGGCCCTTGACCCCGCCCTGCCTGTAAGCGTTTCTCCTCCCGCGCTTTCCTGGATACGGCGGCATCTTGATTTTGAAGGAATCATCCTGACCGACGATGTCAACATGAAAGCCCTCAGCGCGCAGCGCAGCCCCGAGGAAGCCGCCGTCATGGCGGTAGCCGCCGGGGCCGACATGATCATGTATCTTGACGAGCGGGGCATAACAAAAGTTCACGCCGCGCTGGTCGGAGCCGTCCGTGAAGAAAGGCTGCCGGAACCCCGCCTTGAGGAGGCCGTGACGCGCATCCTCGAACAAAAGTTGAAACTTGATATGTGGAACAGAAGCCTGCAATTAATAGAAGATGTTTCCGCCAGCCCTGCCTTTGACCGGCGTCTGCGGCAGTTCGCCGCGCTTAAAAAAGAAGGCGACGCTTTAGCAGCCGCGCTGCGCCATGAAGAAAATCCGTAAGAGCCTGTTCAAAATCTCCTTATAATTCGGAATTTGGGTGCATTTGCGGCGTAAAACGCCGCAAACCGGGCTTTTCGCTCCAATCTTTTGGCTACGCCAAAAGGATTTCCGCTTCA